>CAZSMW010000304.1:0-1729 GCA_964607985.1 uncultured Eubacteriales bacterium | reverse complement strand
AACGCCACGGGTTTCTATGTCCAGGCGGGGACCTATGTCAATGTCTTCAAGTTCCTCGCGCTCAAGGCATTTTACCGCTACAACGGCGTCAAAAAGACGCTGGCTAATCCCCTTCCCGACGGCTCCAAGTCCATGGACCTTGGCGGACATGAGTTCGGCGGGGGAATCGTGGTTCGATTCTAAGCCCGCCTGGAGAGTTCTCTCTTCAGGTTTCGATTTGTGGATATTTCCTGTCCGCGAAGGCCAGGAGATTGCGCCACCCGGCCCAGGTCGCGAGGAGCGCGCCGGCGAAGAGCATGACCGTGACCCTCGCCCCGGAGACCCCTTTCGACCGAAGGAAAGAGGCCAGAAAACCGCATAGGGCGATGGACCCCAGGTCCACGGCCAAGGCGAGAAAGACATTGAAGTTCTGCTTAATGGCCTTCTGGGGATTGGTCCAGTCGAGGAGGGGTCTGGCAAGGTCGATCCTCAACCCTGCGACCGTCAGGGCCGCCGCCGCCGATGCCGCCAGGAGGACGGCTCCGAGGAGGACCGGAGCGCGAACGCCCAGGACGATGGCCGCGGACGCGGCGGCAACCATGGTCCCGACGAGCGAGATCAGATAAGAGTGGAAAAACTTTGCGGCCACCTGCTGCCGCCAGGGGACGGGGAGAACCTTCGAAATCCAGAACTGCCGACCTTCCCTTGAAAAGGCCGATGCGGCTGTCCCGTTAAGGCAGCCGCAGGCCAGGAAGAAAGCCGCCAGGAGCCAGACCATGGTCACCGGATTCGCCGCCCCGGCCGTCTTGAAGACCGAAAAGAAAGAGCTCCACGCCCCGGGGCTGGAGACGCCGGCCATGAAGAAGACGGGGACGATGACCACGACCAGGAGCCCGTTGAGGAGGAAGATCGGGGTCCGGTTCATGAGTTTCACCTCCCGCCAAAATATCGCCCGGATGGGATGACGTCCCGCTGAGACCTTGCGCTCCATCTCGGTTTTGGAGATAAGGCGGCGCTTGGCCGAGATCTCGCTCAGGCCGACGGCCCCTTGATAGAAGAGCTTTTCCGACAGGGCCACGAGCCCGGCGAAGAGGAGCGTCGAGACCCCCGCAAAAAGCAGGAACTGGAGGACCCCTTCGCCGGAAAACCCCTGGCTGAGGCTCCGCGAGGCCCAGACGCTCGGAGGGAACTTGCGCCCGAGAACACCGAGAAGGCCGTCCTTCCCGACGAGGGCCCGCACGAAAGCATCCGCGTCTCCTCCGCCTCCGCGGGGCCGAGTCTGGATGACGAGCTGGAGGACGATGATCAGGAGACTCCCGACGATGATCAGGGCATCCTTCCGCCGCGAGAGGTTGACGACCCGCATGAGGCCGACAGCGAGGAGGGCCGATAAGGCTAAAGGAATCACGGGCAGGAGGAGGTAAATAGGAACGAGGAGGACCCAAAAATCGGCCGGCGGCCGGGCGAGGAGGCCGTAGCCGACAAGCATGGGAAGGACGATGGGAAGGACCGTCATATATTCGTTTATCAGGACGACGGTGAACTTGGACAGGAGGACCTGGTTCGGCCGGACGGGGAGCGGGATGAGGAGCTCCAGGTCGTTCGCAAAATAGAACGCCGATATCAGGTAGAACAGGCCGAAGACAAAGACGACGATTTGCCCGGAGATCACGGCCAGGACGATCATCGCCGAGGCTTGTTCGATAGGCTGAAGGATGAGGTAGATCTGGTGGATGAAGAGAAAATAGGC
>CAZSMW010000303.1:0-4160 GCA_964607985.1 uncultured Eubacteriales bacterium | reverse complement strand
CGATCCTGAACCCGGCCAGGTCCTCGGGAGGGAGGCGCTTCCGTTCGTGTCTTCCCTTCCCGAATCCGGCCAGCAGGGCCCCGGCGGCGTTGGTCTCGAAGTTGATGTAGCCGAGTCCTTTTTCGGGAAAGGGGTCGATGAAGAGCTCGACGCAGCTGTCGGTGTAGACGGGGTCTTGGAATCCCATATGACGGACTCGGACCCGTTTCTCGAAAGCCTTAAAATGAACATAGAGATAATGTTCGGAGAATCCGGCACGGGCCTCGACTCGGGGTTTGTAACCGTTGTCGAGCCAAAGGTAGTCTTTGATGATCAGGACCGGGATGAGTTCCCAACGAACAGCTTCATCCCCGGGATCGAAATCTTCGTTGAGACGCAGGATTTCATATTCAGGGTCCATTCTTCCCCCTCAGAGGCCGGCCGACGCCTTAACCAGCTTCTCGACGGCCGGAAGGATGGCCAGCTCGGCATGGGCTTTGGGTTTTTTCGCTTCGGCGAGCGCCCGGGCCATCTCATCCACCCAGATTTGGTCGGACTTTTGCCCGGACAGGACCAGGTCGAAGGCTTTGATCCCGATTTCGGCGGCTAGAGTCAAAGCCTCGGAAAGCGGCTGGACCTCTTTAAGAACCGGGGACCCCTGGATGATCGGCAGCAGGACCTTGTGGTTGTCGCGCCAACGGACGAGAGCTGCGTTGATCTCTATGGCCAACGCCTGATCTTTCGTCTGAAGGAACCTGTCGACATTGGCCCCAAACTCCCTGGCCGTCATGGATTCGGGTGGACAGGCGTCCACGAACCGGGTGAACGGAGATAAAGACGTATAGGTCGCCTGTTCATGCCGCTCATAGCGCTTGAGCGGCTCGACTACGTCCGCCAAGACCTTGAGGGACCCGACAGCTTCTGAGTGGGCCAATCGGCGCAACAACATGGCTTGGTAACTTAGATGCTTCAGCCCGAGTTCCTCGAGCTGGAGGCTCATGATGTTCATCCTCCGGTACATGTCCTCGATGTCCTTGACGGACTGGGGCGACCAGTATCTCTCGGCAATAGCGGCGGTCCGCGGCCAGATGCGCGAATCGACCGTTTCAGGAGTGATCAGTTCGGCCCACATCGTTGCCTCTCCCCCCAAGATGAACTTTTTCTGGTCTTCCGTCAGGAGACTCGTTTCGGGGATGGGGTCGTTCAGATAGTGCTCCCACGCCGGCTGACAGAGATCGATGTAGTAGCCGTTCGAAAGCAGACCCTGGTAGCCCTTCCGGGCGGATTCGACGAGCGCCTCCTGTCCGCGCCAGGACTGAATGACGATGTTCGTGGGCAGGCCGGGCTGGAAGACTTCGTCCCAGCCGACCATCTTCTTGCCGTATTTGGTCAGGATCTTCAGGATCCTCTTGTTGAAGGTGGCCTGCAGGGCGTGATTGTCGGGAATGCCGTTCTTTTTCATGAACTGTTGGATCGCCGGGTTCGTTTTCCATTCGCCCCCCTCGACCTCGTCACCTCCGATGTGCAGGTAGGGGTCGGGGAAAAGTCCGGCCATCTCCTTCAGGAACCCGTCGAAGAACTTGTAGGTCTTTTCTTCGGTCGGGTTGAAGGTCGGGACGAAGACCCCGAATTTTCTCTCGACGGTGTAAGGGCCGGACCCGCTGGCGTACTCTGGAAAGGCCGCGAACCAACTCGTCGAGTGCCCCGGGATGTCGAATTCGGGCATTACCCGGATGCCGCGGTCGGCGGCGTAAGCAATGACGTCCTTGATCTGGTCCTGGGTGTAATAAAAGCCGTCCGAGCCGAGCTGGTGGAGCTTGGGATAGGTCTTGCATTCAACCCTGAACCCCTGGTCCTCGGTCAGGTGCCAGTGGAGGACGTTCAGCTTGACGGCCGCCATGCCGTCGAGCGTCCGCTTGACCATGTCCACGGGCATGAAATGCCGGCCCGCGTCGATCATCAGCCCGCGCCACGTAAATCGGGGGCCGTCCTGGACTTCAAGGCAAGGGAAATAGTATCCCCGATCGTCTGCGGCCAGAAGCTGAAGAAGCGTCTCAAGCCCCCTCAGGACGCCGATGTCCGTTTTAGCCCCAAGCGCGATCTTTTCCGGTCCGATCGTAAGGGTGTAGCTTTCGTCCTCGAACGGTTCGAGTTTACCGGCTCTCTCGGACTTGAAGATCAGCGAAGCCTGATCGCTTGCGGCCTGATTCAAAAGGAAGTCCTGTTTGAAGAAAAAGCCGGTCCTTCCCGAAAGCCGGAACATGAAACGGGAGGCGGCTTTAAAAGCCCTGGCGGCCGGGCTTGCGTCCCCCGCGACATAGAAGCCGTCTGTGATCCTGTGCTTGCCCTCCGCCGGTGTGATCTTGGCCGGCATGGGCATGAGGTCGAAACCATTCGTTCCGACCATGGCCTGTCCAGCCCGGACCGGAACCATCATCAACAGGCCGGCCATGACAATGAATGTCACAGTGCCAGATATCCTTTTCATTTCACATCCCTCCTTCCCTGAACAAGCTTCCTTCGGCCATCAGTCAGGGATATCGTCCTGATCGTCCTCCGATCCTTGGAAGACAGGGTCCGGCTTGATCACGGCCTTTTTCGTCACGACGTCCTTGCCGTCGACCGAGAGCGTTACGCTGAATGTCCCGGGATCGAGCCGGGTCAACTTCGCGCGCTCCTCGCGGCTCAAGTTCTCGAGCTTCTCGGAATCGACCTTCCGGTCCAGGTTCCAGAACGCTTTCTGGAAGCCCTTTTCGGTCTTGCCCTTGATCTCCTGGACAACGCCGTCGGCCGCGTCCTTGATGGTCAGAGTGACCGAGGCCGCCTTGTCCTTCAGATAATAGTATATCGCCGCCCCGACCGGCGGATTGGCTGCCTTGGCGAATTCTCCCAAGGTCTGTCCTCTCCGGTCGAAGCGGTTCCACTTGATCGTGTCCTCGACATCGAAGAGATGGACATCCTTCTTGAAAAGGTCCGGATTGAATTCCTTCATCGGGAAGATGTCCGCGATGTAGATCCCCCGTCCGTAGGTCGCGATGACGAGATCGCGGTCCCTCTTCTGGACGGCCAGGTCCTTGATGATGACGTGGGGCGCCGTCGACGAGAAATTCGTCCACGTCTTCCCCTTGTCGAACGTGACGAACAGTCCGTAGTCCGTGGCCAGGTAGAGGATGTTCGGATTGTCCGGGTCCTCCTCGATATCGTTGACCGGGTTCTGAGCGCCGCCGCCTAGGTCTTCCCAAGTCTTGCCCATGTCACGGGTAACATAAACGTAGGTTTTGTCTTCGTCCTGCGTCCGATAACCGGAATAGGTCACGTAGCAGGTGTTGAGGTCGTGGCGTGACGGCAGGACCCTCTTCACCCAGCGGTCGAACGGGATAATCGCGCCCTTGACGCCTTTCTTGACCTTGCCGTCCTTTTCGTAAAAATTGTAGGTGATATTGATCCAGGTCACCCCGCCGTCGGTAGTCATCTGGAGGTTGCCGTCGTCCGTTCCGGCCCAGTAGACGCCGGGCTTCTTCGGCGACTCTGCGAAGGCGAAGATCGTCGGGTACTGGAGGTTCGTCTTTTTGGAGAGCTTGATCTTCTCCTTTTCGTTCCGGGTCAGGTCGGGCGAGATCGTGACCCAGGTGTCCTTGTCCCCCCGGCTCAGGGACCGGTGGACAAACTGGGAGCAGACGAAGACGATTCCCGGGTTATGCGGGGAAAGAACGATGGGTGAGTTCCACTGGTAACGTTGAGGCTGGTTTCCGGCCGCGTTCTCCTCCGGCGTGTTACGTCGCGAGAGGGAAATAGATTCTCCGGTCTTGAGGTTCATCCGGCTGGAATAGCCGAACTGGCTCTCGTAATAAATGTATTCGGAATTCCACCAGTCGCGGACCGTGAAGAAGCCGTCTCCCGAGGGCAGATACAGCCAATCCGCAGGGTAGACGCCGTTGGGGTTCCTGTTCTGGGACGGGCCCATCCAGCAGCCATTGTCTTGGGTCCCGCCCATGACGTTATACGGGAGATCGCTGTCTACAGAAACGTCGTAGAACTGTTGGGCGGGGATGGTCTCTTTCTGCGACCAGTGCTCGCCGCCGTCCCAACTTTCGCTCACTCCTCCGTCGTTGGCGTTGAGGATGTGGCTGGAATTAAGCGGGTCGACCCAGACCGCCCGGGAATCCACGTGGGCCTTGCCG
>CAZSMW010000302.1:0-4101 GCA_964607985.1 uncultured Eubacteriales bacterium | reverse complement strand
GACGATGATGCGGACGGGGCCCGTTCAATACGTTTCGTCCATCGTTTACCCGGCCGTTTGCTCCGCCCTTGTTTTCGGGAACGCGATCCGGCCCGTCCAGATTGCGGCCTTAGCTGCGATCGCCCTGGCGGTCGCGGGCATTTTACGGAAGCACTGAAGCTGAAGGCAGGAGGGACCTTAAGGCTCGAGGGCCTTGCCTCGGGTCTCAGGGATCCAGAGCCACATCAACGCCGCCATGAGAAATGCTGCTGACGTCAGAAGGAACGCCTTTCCGAAGCCGTGAGTCTGGGCCAGCGACCCGACCGCGATGGGCGCGGCCGCCGAAGCGATCCTCCCGATATTGTAGGTGAATCCCTGGGCCGTGGCCCGGATGCGGGTCGGGTAGAGCTCAGCCGTCAAGGCGCCGAACCCGGAGAAGTATCCCGTCCCGAAGAAGGCGACGAACGGGCCGAGGAGGAACAGGAGGAGGGGAGTGTGGACCGCGGAATAGAGCAGGACGAAGCCGGAGGCGACCAGCACGTAAACGACGTATGTCCTTTTCCTTCCCGCCGTGTCGCTGATGTACCCGAACGTGAGATAGCCCAGCCACATCCCGACCTGCATGAAGATGACGAGGGCGGACATGAGGCCGGGGCCGAGGCCGATCCCTCCCTGGTCTCGGGGGAGGGAGAGATACCCCGGGATCCAGAGATTGAGCCCCCACCAGGCGAACATCGTGAACGCGTTCATCAGGACCACGGCTGCGGTGATGCGCATGAGCCGGCCTGAGAGCCTCGTCCGCAGAGCGCCTGGCCCACCTTGCGTCTTGAGGTTCCTCTGGTTCTTCCACATCTCAGGCTCCTCGACCTTGGCCCTGACCCAGAGCGTGAAGAGGGCGGGCAAAACGCCGATGAAGAACACCGCCCTCCAACCCCAACGAGGCAGGATGATGGCCGTGACGAGGGCTGCCGACGCGTAACCTACTGCCCAAAAACTCTGCATGAAGCCGAGCGCCTTGCCCCTGTGTTCAGCGGGCCAGGTTTCGGAGACGAGGGCGGCGCCGCTCGCCCACTCACCGCCCATCCCCAGTCCCAGGCAGATCCGGAAGAGGGCAAGCATCGGGACCGTCCGGGCGAGGCCGCAGGCCGCGGTGAAAACGGAGTAGATCAGGATGCTGGCCCTGAGCGCCCGGGTCCGGCCGAAACGGTCGGCCACGACGCCGAAGATCATTCCCCCCGCCGCCGAGGCCAGGAGCGTCAGCGATCCCAGCATCCCGGCCATGGTCTTGACCATGTGAAGGTCCTTCATCAGGGCGGCGAGGACCATAGCGTAGAGCATGACGTCGAAGGAATCGAGCATCCAGCCCAAGGAGGCGGCCATCAGCGACCGCCGGGCGCTAGGGGAGGACTCTTTCCACCAGTCGAAGAGATGGGTCATTCTTAACCGGCCGTTGTTCTTATATGTCGGTCCGGGGCTCAGACGAAACTCTCCTTGTCGTAGCCGATCTTGACGAGATCGATTTTTTGCGGGTCGGCGGTGCCGAGATGGTATTTGCTGTCGGCGATGGCAATGTGCTTGGCGGGCGGGTTGAGGGGGCGTTCCTCGGCGAAATATTCCCGGCGGATCGCCTCGATAATACGGAGTCCGGTGGCGTCGACGGCGACCGGGTCGAATCCCAGCATGAGGCCGTAGTATTTCCAGACATATTTAGGATTGAAGCTGTGGGGGCCGAAGCTGTGGAATTGGGGCGTGAACATCACCAGGACATTCAACCGCGTCTTGCCCTTGACGACCGGAAGGTCCCAGATCGAGGCCAGGTCGGCGCAGGAGTCGGGGTGGATGGTGATCGGCTCGGGAATGAACATGATGTAGTTTTTGATCAGCGAACCGACGCCGGCCCAATGGTGCGAACGCATCGGCCGAGCGTTGATCAAGGCCGTCGCCTTCTGGAAGACCGGATTTTGCAAAACGCCCAGGTCATCGACGCTGATGTCGGCTTCTTTGACCCCGACCTCCATGATCCGCTTTTTGATGGAGTTTTCGACCTCGGCGGTCGTGCGCAGATAGGACCAGCGGTTGTTTTTGATGCCGACGATGTCGTCGGGCTTGATGATCGTTTTCCAGGCGCTCTGCGGATCGGGCATGCCGGTCAGGGCCTTGATACCGGTATCGAGCATTTGCTCTACGACCGTATATTGAGGATTGCCGTTTTCATCCAGGACGTTGAGGTCGCGCACCAGGACGACACGGCTCCTGCCGCTCTTGACGGGAGCGGCCGTCTCCTGTCCGGAGAGCAGCAGCGTTGTGCCGATGGCGGCGGCCGAAGCGCTTTTGATGAATTGCCGTCGGCTGATCGATTTTCTGGGCTTCATCTTTCCCTCCTTTTTATTTCTGGATCTTGGCTAAAAGAGCCCGGACGGTCGGTGTGTCCGGGGCGTTGAAAACGACGCTGACGAGATCGCCCCGGCACCGGAGGCCCGTCCAGCGGCCTTCTTTCGTCGGGCGCATCCCATCCTCCGCTCCGTCCAGCAGCTTTTGCCGGAATTGCCGGGCGGCCGCTTCGGCCCTGGCGGCATCGGGGTAGCGGACCAGCAGCAGGAAAAAAGTGGCGCCGTCCTGCCGGTACTTGCCCAAAGCCGCCGGCGTGTCGTTGCCGATGTTTAAAACATTCTCATTGGAAACAAAATAGAAACTGTTCAGCCAGATGTCGTGGTGAAAATAGCGAACGGTCTCCGGGAGCAGGTTTTCCGCCGGGAGGAGTGCAATGATCGGCGGCAGGGCGCCCTCGTTCTTGATCGCGCCGGCGATCGTCTGGCCCAGCTTGAAAACGACCTCCCTTTTTTCCGCCGTTTCCGGATAGGCGAGGATCGAGACGTAATAACAGTCCTTCCAGAAGGTCAGGAGGCCTGCGGCATACTCGCTGCCCTGGCCAAAGCGGTCATCGATCGTTTCCCGCGAATGGGCGAAGACGCCGAAGGCGTCAGGGGCCGAGCCCATGTCGAAGATGTCGACGACGATCTCGTTGTCGGCTGGATCCGTGTATTTCATCGACAGGGCATTCTTGAAGTTATAAGAGATGAAGAGTTCGGCGCCGCCATCGATGTAGGTCGACAGATTCCCGGGCGTGTAGAGGTTGGGCGGATCGGCTTTTTTCCAGCCGGCGATCGTATCCGGTAAATTTTGGTAAAACTCGCTGATGTTCTCCGGCATGGCGGGCATCCTCATGAAGTTGATAAAGAGAATGAAAAAAATAAATCCGGCGACAGGCGAACGGCTTTTGACAATTGCCAAGGCGATCTCTCCTTCAGCACCCGTTAGTGTAACAAATTTGGAAAGAAATGCAAAAACTAGGATTCTTTCTTCTCACTCGCGTCCTAGCGGCAATTTTGGGCGGCAATGACCGTATTGTAAAACGGTTTGTCTTTCCTTAAAATAGGGCTTGTACTTATTTTTAGCCGAAAGTCTACCGATCGGGATTTATTCGGGAGGAACCGATGAAAAAAGTCAGTGTGTGGGCCGCGACGTGTTTGATCCTGCTGTCCCTTTTCGCTTTTGGCCAAAACGCTGAAAAAAAAGAGAACCCTTTGTCGCCGAATGAAAAGATGGACAAGCTGTTCGATTTTTGGAACCGGCTGGACCAGCCCGGCTTTGCCGTAGTCGTCGTCAAGGACGGCCAGGTCGTTTATCAGAATGTGTTTGGCCTGGCCTGTCAGGAGCACGCTGTCGCCATTACCCCCAAGACGGTTTTCAATATCGCCACCGCGGCGCAGCCATTCATCGGCATGGCCGTCGCCTTGCTGGAGAAACAAGGAAAACTGTCACTGGAGGATGATGTGCGCAAATATATCCCGGAAATCCCCGATTTCGGGACCCCGGTCACGCTGCGTCATTTGCTCTATCAGACCAGCGGATTGCGGGATTGGCTTGCCATGCTCCAGCTTGGCGGCGCGGACAAGGAGGAGGTCACTTTCGGGAAGGTGCTGAAAATTGTTAAAGCCCAGAAGCAGCTTGCGTTTCCCCCAGGCGACCGCTTCCAGTACTCCAATACCAATTACGACCTGCTGGCGGAAACAATCAAGCGCATCACCAGCCAACCTTTCTCCGACTGGGCCTGGGAAAACA
>CAZSMW010000301.1:0-3380 GCA_964607985.1 uncultured Eubacteriales bacterium | reverse complement strand
GGGCCCGGAGGAATGGGGATGCGGCGGGGATCGTCGGTCGTCGGCGTCTGGGAGTCGAGCGATTTGCGCCGGTCCTGCGCTCTTTCCTGGGGAAAGGCAAAGAGCCCTGTCAAGCAGAACAGCAGGATACAAAGCGTTCCGGTCTTACTTGTGATTTTCGCCATCGTGATTCTCCTTGGGCGCGTCAGCCTTCGCGCAGGTATAGGTGGATAGGTCACAGGTCCACCGGATCTTCTCAATGTTAAACTGGATCGCCTTTCCGTCCTTGATGAATTCGAACTTGTCAAACGGCAAGTTATTGGCTTCATAGGCTTTTGCCGAGGCCGAGGACAGCGCCGCGGCAAGCTTGACCTGATCAAATGCCGGTTGCCGCGTGTTCAGCGCCGGGTCAATGAGCACGAATTCTTTGCCGTTGCGGGTGTTATTCTTGTACCAGAAGCGTTCGCTCTTGCCGATAAATTGGGGAACGACCTGTGTCTTAAAAACCAGCTTGTTAATGTTCCAGATGAGGTACCTTTCGGCCCGGGCATAGTCTTCCCGGGTCAGCTGCTGCTGGGCGGCAAGAGAATTAAGAATCAAAAGGACACCCTTCATCTTTCGAGTAATATAATAAGATAATTTAGGATTCCACGACAGACTTATATTCCTAACGGAGATTTCGTATTCGACCGGGTGAAGATCACGGGCTTGTCGCCGCGGTTACCGGCCCTCTCCCTCCGTGCCCACGCCGAGCATCCGGTCCGCCGCGAGATGAATCTGCCCGGCGGGGTCCTGCCAGACGAACGGAGCGACCTCTCGCCGGCGGATCACCGCCCCCCGGGCGTCCTTGAGGACGGAGACCTCAAGGAACTGAAGATCGGGTTTGGAATGGAGCAGATGACGATAGGTATCCCTATCGGCAATTTTGGGAATGGCTGGGTTGAATTTTCCCGAGCATCGTGTTATAAGCAAGACGTGAGCGCCGACGATAAAACACTGCTCGGCGTCAATCCCGCCGCCGGGCATGGGCACGGGTTTAAGTGCTTCCGCCGTCTCGAGCCCCGAATCCTCAAGGAGTTCCCCGGGATCGAGATCAGCTCCTCCGATTACCCCGGCCACGCCTCGGAGATCGGCCGCCGGGCGGCCGAAGAGGGTTTCGCACGGGTGATCTGCCTCGGCGGCGACGGCACGCCCTTCGAAGTGATTAACGGTATCTATGCCAAAGGACGGCCGCGCCTGACGCCCGAGATCGGGCTCATCCCGGCCGGGACCGGCAATTCCTTCCTCCGGGACTTCGACACCCTTACGGCCGACCAGGCGCTCGACAACATCGTTGCCGGGCGCCGCCACACCGTTGACTTGGTGGAATTTCGGTACCAGCAGGACGGCCGGACAGAACACCGGTTCTCCATAAACCTCTTGGGAGTCGGTCTCATCGCCGACATCCTGAGATTGACCAATGAACGGCTTAAGTTCCTCGGATCCTTCGGTTACAGCCTAGCGGTCCTTCTTAGGCTGGCCAGGGGCATGGACAACCGCATCGACATCGAAGCGGACGGTAAGAAATGGACCGTCCGCGACAGCGCCATGGTCATCTCGAATTCGAAATTCACCGGCGGCCGGATGAAGATCGCTCCGGACGCCGACCCATCGGACGGGCGGGCCGACCTGGTGATCTTCCGGGAGGTCAACCGCCGCGAGATCGTCGATATCTTCCGCAAGGTATTCTCCGGGACCCACACCGGCCATCCGAAGGTTGACGTGATCAAGGCCGCCGAGATCTCCATCAACGCCTATCCGCCCCAGCTGCTGATGGCCGACGGCGAGCTCCTCGGCGAGACTCCCCTGCGGCTGAAGGTTTGGCCCCGGGAACTGATCATCTTGGCATGAAGCGCGTCTTCGAAAACCTGCGGTCTTTCGTCATCTGGGTGGTCGCTTTGCCCGTCTTCGTCCTGGGCTGCCTCGTAATCCTGCTGGTCGCCCTCTTCACCCGTGGCCGGCGCCTGGAAGGATTGATCAAAGTCTGCTGCCGATTAGTGCTCTTCGTTAGCGGCGTTCGTCTCAGGGTGAGGGGACGGGAGAACTTCGTCGCGGGCCGCAGATACGTCGTGATGATGAACCACGTCAACATCTTCGACCCCCTCGTTTTCTATGCCTCCTTTCCAGGTCCGCTCCGGGGGATTGAGGAAGAAAGCCACTTCCGCTGGCCGCTCTACGGAGCCGTTCTCCGCCGCATCGGCCAGATCCCGATCGACCGTAAAAACAGCTCGAAAGCGAGAGAAAGCATCCAACAAGCCGCGGACTTCGTCCGCAGCCGAAAAGAGTTTTCCATCGCCATTCTGCCTGAGGGAACACGCACCCTGGACGGGAAACTGGGGCCCTTCAAACGAGGCGGCTTCCACCTGGCCTTGGAAACGGGACTGGATATTCTGCCGATCGTCCAAAAGGGCGGATACACGATCATTCACAAGGGAAGCCTTCTCATCCGCCCCGGCCGGGTGGATCTGACGATCGAACCGCCGGTTCCGGTTGCCGGAGTGAGCAAAGAAAACCTTCAGGAATTGGTCGATAAGGTGCGGTCCATTTTTTTAGGCAGTCTTGGAGAAAGCACCATCCCGAATCCGGGAAGGGCAAGCGCATCAGATATTTTATGATTTGATCTACACGAAAGAAACAGAGAACGCCGTGAGGATTGATTTCGACATCGCCCAGCCCGGCAAGCCGGAAGCTTTCTCTTCCTACATCCAATCCCTGCTGCGGCGAAAGTAATCCCGAACCCGTACGCGCCTGCTTCTGGTCCTTGGACTTCAGCGCCAACGCGCGTAAAGAATCCTACTTCCTGACGAAAACGATATGCCCGGCGCGGCCGGCGCTCAGTTCGAAGCCCGTCACGTTCTTCCCCTTGCGGACGAATTCGATGTTGAAGGCGCCGAGGGTGAACTTGTCGGGGGCCTTGGCGACGAGAGGGTCTTTGGGCGCGTTCCTGAACTTGATGACAAGGCCGTCCTTTTCCACGACCAGGCGGTACTCCGACCCGAGCAGCTCTTCGCTCTTGTAAAGGCCGGCGAATTCCTGGAGCTTGATCGGTGTCAAGGGAGCGAGAGGTGCGGCCTTGGTCAGCATGAATGTTTCGTCATTGCCGACCCGGGCGGTCGCTTGGAGCGTCTTTCCCTTGACGGGTGGAGCGAATTCCAGGCTGATCTCCTCCGGCGCGTCGATGGCCCGAAACATCACCGGGCTCACGGGAGCGAAATGAAACGGCTTCCCCAAGCCGTCCATTTCCAGCTTGTCCTCTTTGACGGAAAGGGAGATCCACATCCCGAACTTGTCGTCCTGGTAATTTCCCGCTTTGGCTTCAAGCTCCTGCGGGGTCAGCTTGACGGGTTCGACCGCCTTGACGT
>CAZSMW010000300.1:0-2918 GCA_964607985.1 uncultured Eubacteriales bacterium | reverse complement strand
CGAACCGGACCGAATCATCATCGGCGTCGAATCGGACCGCGCCCGCGACATCCTGGTCCGGATCTACGAGAAGTTCGGGGACAGGATCGTCGTCACCAACATCGACACGGCCGAGCTCATCAAGCACGCCTCGAACTCGTTCCTGGCCCTCAAGATTTCATACATCAATATGATCTCCGAGCTTTGCGAAAAGACGGCGGCCGACATCGAGCAGGTCGCCCTCGGCATGGGGCGGGACCCGAGGATCGGGAAGATGTTCCTGAACGCGGGGCTCGGCTACGGCGGCTCCTGTTTTCCTAAGGACATCAGGGCCCTGACCAAGATCGGCGAGGACATGGGCGTCAACATGGACCTCCTCAAGGAGGCCGATAGGATCAACCACGAGAGGACTGCGGCCTTCGTAGACAAAGTCAAAAGGGCGCTCTGGATCCTTAAGGACAAGAGGATTGCCGTCCTCGGCCTGGCCTTCAAGCCCGAGACCGACGACATCCGTGAGGCCTCGAGCATCAAGATCATCCGGGAACTCATCAAGGAAGGCTCGGCGCTCCGGATTTACGACCCCAAGGCAATGGACAACATGAAAGAGGTTTTCCCCGCGTCCCCGCAAGTCGTCTATTGCGAGGACCCTTTTCAGGCGGTGCAGGACGCGAACGCCCTCCTCGTCATCACGGAGTGGGCAGAATTCCGGACGCTTGACCTGGCCCGGATCAAGGACCTCATGGCCAACCCGATCATCGTCGACGGCCGGAACATGTTCGAGCCAGGGTCCGTCCGCAAGCTCGGCTTCGAGTATTACTCGGTCGGCCGCAAGTAGCGGACCTCGACGACGCCTTTCTTGAAACGGGTCGTCAATGCATCCAGCCGGATGTATTCGTCCCGGCCTACCCGTTCCACCTTGAAGGGGACCTTGCCGCCGTTGACGCGGACTTCCGTGTCCGGGGAACCGTCTGAAACGCGCTCAGATTGGAGCGACGCCCAGGGATTGAGAATACTGATCGTTGGGCCCGGTTCATTGTCGCAGCTAATCTCGAGGCGGAGCTTGCGGGTCTTATCATCCACGCGGTAATCGTAGGCTACGAATCGGCCGGAGACCGGAACATGGAGATGGACCCTGGCATTATCGAGGCCGAGCCTGGGTGAGATCTCGAGGTCATGCCCCGAGATCCTGACGCCGAGATATCCTTCGATGAGGGCCCGGGCCAGGCTCCCGGCGCTTCCCGAGTAGAAATCGCTTCCGCGGCCCGCGCCGTCCTTCGTGTCCCACTCGAACAAGCCGCCGTTCACGATGTCCTTGCGTGCGATCTCGATGAGCTTTTCCCTGGCCTCGCGGCTGAAGCCCGACTCGAACATGGCCAAAACGAGCCTGCCCCCGAACCAGTCCCACTGGCCGCCGTTCTGGTACTTGTAGGGTTCGTCGAGCGCCGGGTGCCTGAAGAACCCCTTGGGATAGGGCGGAAGGAGGGAACCGCTGATGGTCGAGACGCCGAATTCCTTCTGTCGCGACAGGGCTTGTTTGATGATCCGACTCCTCTTGCCCTCTCCCGGCCCTCCCGCCAGCCCGGAGATCATGGCCTGGGCGTTCCCGCCCATGGGGAACACGGCGTCCTCGTCGAGGTCGTGCCGCCACGTCCCGAGATGGACGTGGACGCGGTAAAAGCCTTTGTCCTCCTGCCATAGCCACGTGTCGGCGTTCCGGCGTACCCTTTCAGCTCTCTCCCGCCAAAGATCGGCCTTATCCCTGGGGGCCGCGACCTCGAACCCATGAGCGAGATCTCTCGCGGCCTGATAGAACATGCTCTGGTCGTAGATGTCCGCCGTCCAGCGGGTTGTTTCCCCGACATAAATGGCGCTCTGATCGGCGTCCTCCATCTCCACGTCCCCCCAATCGGCGGTGTGGGCGCCTCTGATCAGCCCATGGAGGGCGTCGAACCGGTCCTTCAGAACGAATTCGAGGGCCCTTTCCATCCTCTCGTAAGTCGGAACGCCTTGGATGTCATGGCCGACCCATACCGGTCCCAGCAATTCGTAGACCTGGCGTCCGGCCTGGACGGCGCTCGCCTCCTGGTCTGTCTCAACGGTGTTCTTGTCCGTGACGCCGCGGGAATCGAACCAGTCGGGGAGCGACCCGTCCGGTCTTTGATAGGATAGCAGCTCGTCAAGCCAGGAGTGCATGTACGACGCGGGATAGAAATACCGGGAGGCCGGGATGATGGTATTGGCATCCCTGACCCAGATCTGCGGGTAGCCGGCGCCGGCCGAGAAGCCTTCGACCCGGCCCGTCTTGCCCTGGAAGGAGATCTCGTTGTGTTTCAACGTGATCCGGATGAGCTTTATGATCGAGTTGAGCTCGGGGACGCTCGATTCGATCTTTGTATAGGGCCCCGCGTCGAGCGACAGCTTGTAGCGGTCCTCCGGCCATTCCCTCCGGCTGACCTTGAAGGCAAGGACGAGGGGTTCCGAACCAAAGCCCTTGAACCAGGACAGGCCTTCGAGAAGGAGGTCGAGCTCCAGGAAATAATCTCCGGCCTCGAGCGGCGCCTTGACCGTGACCTTCACGGCCGCCGTTTCGCCGGGTTTCATTTCGCGGGGAAGGGGAGAGCGGGGGTTTTCGTAGCGGATGACCTTCTTTTTCCCGTCGAGGACATGGTAGGAGACGAAGCAGGGGTTCTTGCCCTTGGATCCCCAGGCCGCTTTACCGCTGTTCCTGATTCGGAGCTCGATCTCCGCCGTCTCGGCCTCGAACGAAACGGCCATTCCGACCGAGGCCGTGATGACGGCCGAATATTCACCTAAAGAAACGTCCCCGCGCCGACTTGTTGGGCGCAGGGAGAACGCCGCGCAAACCAGAGACAGGGCGCTGAGAAGGGCGATCATTCTCCACATTCTACGGGGCATGGTTGACCTCAGCATATGCGCGG
>CAZSMW010000299.1:0-8825 GCA_964607985.1 uncultured Eubacteriales bacterium | reverse complement strand
AAATCGCGGTTCTGAGGGCCTGCCGGCCTCCGCCCTCGGCATCTCCCGGGTAAGAAGGATGCAGGCCAGCGAGGCGGCGACAAACAGCAGGGCCGCGTTGAACAGGGCGCCGTAACCGAACCTGTGGATGATCTCTTCCGCCGCGAGCGGACCGAGGGCGTTGGCGACAAGCCCTGCGACACCGATGATGCCCATGGATTTGGCCAGGCTCTCGGCCGGCGACAGGTCCGAGCAGACGGAGATTATCGCCGTCATGCTGATCCCCCAGCCCACGCCGGACAGGGCCCTCAAGAACAGAGGGAACGCGCCGGTATCCCGGACCAGATGGAACAACGGTGTCGCGGCGATGAGGATCCCCATCCCCCAAAGGGAGATCCTCTTTCCTCCCCGGACGTCGATCATACGGCCGAAGAACGGCCTGACCAGGATGGCCATGACGCTGTGGATCCCCATGATCAACCCGACCTTGCTCTTGGACGTGTTGAATTGTCCGAGAAAAAGGGGAAGGAGGAAGAAGAGGGAGATGGACATGTAGAGGAAGAAATAACCGAGGAGGGCGACGATAAAGTCGCGGTTCCAGAAACTCCCGGCACGGCCGTCCTCTTGGGGCATGTGAGCATGATTGTAAGATGAGGCAAAAGGAGATGTCAAATAGGGCTGTCGAAGGCCGGCTTGGGTGGCCGGGGAGGGTAAGTGCTGGCTGTTGGATTTTGGGGAAATTAATAGGGGATATTGAAGGAGGGTATCTTCAAAACTTCACACAGCCAGCCAAGTGAAGAATTGAATATATTATAGCACAAGTTTTGGAATAGTCAATACGCCTCGTCGCGAGTCATCCTCAATCTCCCCTAGCGCTGCACCCTCCCCGAACGGTTCCCCGCCATGAGTGCCAGGACTTCTTTTTCGGAGACCAGGTTGAAATCTCCGGGAATGGAATGCTTCAGGCAGGACGCAGCAACGGCGAACTCAAGGGCTTTCCCATCCTCTCCGTATAGGTCCAGGCCGTGAATAAAACCGGCGGCGAAAGCGTCCGCGCTCCCGAGCCTGTCGACGATGTCCCGGACTTCGTACCTTGTCCCGCGGAGAAAACCCTCCCGATTCCTGAGGACCCCGGACCAGCCGTTGTCGTCGGCGCTCCGGCTTTCTCGGAGGCTGACGGCGATCTTAGATAGGTTGGGGAAGGCGTCCATGACCCGGCGCGTCAGGTCCTCGATCGCGACGGGATCGGGAGCACTGCCCGATGTCCAGCCGCCGGCCTCGATTCCCAGGGCCTTCTGACAATCCTCCTCGTTGGCTAAGACGATATCGGCGTTCTTCACGATCTCCTTCATGACCTCCGGGGCCGGCCGGCTGTATTTCCAAAGCTCCGCCATGTAATTGAGGTCAACAGAAACCGTGATCCCCATGATTTTCGCCTTGGCGACCGCTTCGATCGTCAGGTCCGCAGCGCCCGGGCCGGTGGCCGGCGTGATACCGCTCACATGAAACCAGCCGGCCCCCTCAAGCGCACGGGCCCAACCGATAAGTCCCGAGGCCGCGTCGGCAATGCCTGAATGCTCCCGGTCATAGTCCACCTTTGAAGGCCGTTGGTCCGCTCCGGTTTCCGCGAAATAGAGCCCCAGGCGCACCCCTCGACGGACGACGTGATCGGTCTCCACGCCGAACCGCCTGAGCTCGGCCAAAGCCGCGTCGCCGATTTCGCCTGCCGGGACGACGGAGATGTATCGGACATGATGTCCGAACAACGTCAGGGAAACGGCAACATTAGCCTCCGCGCCCCCGAAGCGGGCTTCCAGACGGGAGGACTGGAAAAGGCGTTCCTTCCCGGGAGGGGAAAGCCGCAAAAGGATTTCACCGAATACGGCAATGGTTTTCATATCGGGACCTCCTCCGGTCCGCGGCATATGTCTGACCCGATGAGGAATATCACACCTAGGGCGGAAAATCCAGGTCGACATCCGGGTCAATTCCATTGATTTTAACGGAGAGCTGTGATAAATAAAACAAACTGGACAACGAACATGGCAAATACGATTCGATACCTCAGGAAACAAACCGCTCCCACCCTCCAGATCATCCTGGGCTGCGCGATCACGGGCCTGTCATATTCCATGTTCCTCATCCCCCACCATTTCGTTCCGGGAGGGGTATCGGGCCTGGCCATCATCATCAACTATTTCATCAAGCTCCCCGTCGGCGCGATGATCATCGTCCTGAACATTCCCATCTTTGTCTTCGGCCTTCGGACCATGGGCAAGAAGTACGTCCTGAAGAGCCTCGCAGGAATGCTGATTTCCTCCGTCATGATTGACGCGTTCAACCAGGTTCTCAAGATCCCCTCCGCGACCGACAACAAGATTCTGGCCTCCATCTACGGCGGCATCCTCCTCGGGATCGGATTGGGAATCGTCTTCCGGGGCCACGCCTCGACGGGGGGCTCGGACATCGTCGGCATGGTCGTGAGCAAGTACACCGGGATCTCCATCGGCTTCGGGATCATGATCACGGACTTCATCATCATCTCGGCCTCCGGATTCGCCTTCCGCCAGATGGAGGCGCCGCTCTACGGATACATCGTCCTCTTCATCTCGACCAAGGTGATCGATATGATCCTTGAGGGTTGGAACTACTCCAAGCTCGTCATCATTACCTCCAACAGGACGGTGGAAATCGAAAAGTTCATCCTGAACACGCTCGAAAGAAGCGGCACCGCCCTCAAGTCGAGGTCCCTCTACCTCAACAGGGAGGGTGAGATCATCCTGACGGTCATCCACCGCAAGCAGCTGGCCGAACTCCGGGACTACATCAAGGAGATCGATCCACAAGCTTTCGTCATCATCAACGACACCTATGACGTCCTCGGAAAGGGATTCAAATCCACCCTGTTCACGTAATCGGCTGCCGGGAGGGCCGCATCGGGAATGTTGATTTCGTTCCCGTTTTGTGATAATTAATCCTTAGAATTCAGGGAGGTGTCGATGCTTCGATTCGAAGAGACTTTCATGGACTTCCTGCTGGAACACCAGGAACGCCACAACAGGACCTATCATTTCCTGATCCTGATGAACTCCATCCTCAATGCCGCCAAGCGCATCCAGCACTACTACCTGACCGGGGCGCTGCGCGGCAGCCTGGGACTGGCCGGCTCGACCAACGTCCAGGGCGAGGAGGTCCTCCAGATGGACCAGATCGCCAACGATGTCGTGAAGCACTACGTCGGAAGCTCCGGGCGGGTCATTCATGCCATAAGCGAAGAGGAAAAAGAGATCATCCCGATGAACCTCGAGGGCGGCCGATACTTCATCTACTACGATCCGATGGATGGTTCCTCAAACGTCCCCCACAACCTGCCCGTCGGCTTCCTCTTCGGCATCGCCAAGAGGAACCTCGATGGCCCCGAAGACTTGCACCTCAGGGCGGGCCACGAGTATATCGCCGCAGGCATGTTCGTCATCCCCACCGGGACGTTCACCATCGCTTTGAAGAACGCCGGTTGCTGGCGGTTCCATATCGACGAGGTCATGAACTATGTCAAGCCCACACGGATGGTCCTGCCCGAGAACCCGAAAACGTGGGAGCTGTCCTTCAATTCGGCGAACCGGGGGGCCTTCGCTGAACCGATACGGGAATGGATCAAGGAAAAAGAGAAGAGATACGGCTTCCGATATCTCGGCGCCCTGGCCGGGGACTTTCACCGGATCCTGACCAACGGCGGGCTGTTCCTCTACCCGGCGATCGTCAACCATCCGGACCCGGCCAAGAATAGGCCGAAGGGAAAATTGCGCCTCATGTACGAGGCGGCCGTGGTCTCCTTCATGTGCTGTGAAGCGGGCGGGAGCGCCGTGGACGAGGAGGGGATGCCGATCCTTAGCATCGTCCCTGAGAAACCGCACCAGCGCACGGCCCTCTACCTCGGATCGAAGCCCCTCGTCGAGGAGATCTCGTCCATCCTCAAGAAAGCTCGATCCTGAACCGGCGTTTTCTGCCACCCCCCTCCTGGTCCAGTCACCAGTCCAGGATATGAATGTATTGCCGGCAAACTCAACCCATGTCAGAACGTCAGGCAAGCCTTTAAAGCGGCAGCCAAGTCCCGATTCCCAAGTCCAGGGCCTTCCTATAGACGAGTGGGGCTGTCGCTACATCATCAAGGGCAAGGCCCAGGTTGCAGGCTATCGTCCGTTCCGCATCCGACTCCCGGCCCGCCTTCCGGCCGCTGACAAGATCTCCGAGCTCGGCGTAGACCGGGGGGATGCTCTTGAAATAACCCAGGCTTTTCGCGTATTCGAGCTGACGGATATCGTCCGTGCAGAACTTGTCCGCCTCGGCCAGGGCCCTGGGATCCCAGTACGAATCGTAATCGACAAGCGACGCGAAGGCCCCGGGGCCGAGCCAGCCCGGCTGGATCGTGGCATGCGGGACTTTCGTGATGGGCCCGGCGGTAACGACGATGTCACAGCCCTTCACGGCTTCGAAGGGCGTCCTCGCCGCGATGACCTCGATCCCGGCGTCGTTCCGTGTTTCTGCCAGGAACCTTTCCACCGCCCCCGGGTCCTTGTCATAAGCGATGATCCTTTCCAGCGAAAAGACCGTCCGAAGCGCCTCGATGTTGCTCTTCCCCTGGACCCCGCAACCAAGGACGCCCGCGATCCGTGACCCTGGTCTGGCAAGGAACTTAGCCGCAAGGGCCGTGGCCGCGCCCGTCCGCTTGGCCGTGATCCAGGTCGCGTCCATGACGGTAAGAGGCAGGCCTGTCTCCGGATCGTTGAGGACGATGAGCCCGGTGATGTTGGGCAGCCCGCGAAACCGGTTGCCGGGATAGCTGCTCACCCATTTCATGCCCGCCGCGTTCAACGCGGGGATATAGGCCGGCATGGCGTGGATGAAAGTGTCCGGCCTGGTGTGGATGCTCGGCACGGGCGGCATCTCGGTCCGGCCCGCCGCTTTCTCCCGGAACATCGTTTCCAGCGAGGCGATGATCTCCTCCATGGGCGGACCCGCGGCTTCCACGTCAGCTCTTGACAGATACAATATCTTTTCAGACATCGCAGCCTCCTCCCTGATCCCTATATCATAAGCGTCAGGTGTTTGAAAGAGGAAACGGGAGTGCGCTATAATGAGCTGTCCCCGGGACCTGAAGATATTGTAGAACGCGAGGAAACCATGGAAAGCCGAATGAACGCCGTCTCCGTCAGTCGCCTGCCGGAGATATTGAATGTCGAGCCTAGGATCAAACCCACCTTCGACCCCGGTTTCAGGCCCATGAGCCTGGCCTGGCGGAACTACCGAAAGGTCGTAAAGGATTCGGGAAAGGGCGTCCCCCTGAGGATCGGAGTCGAGAGGGAAAACGGCCTCATCTCTATATTTGAGACGGAAGTCCTGCCTCTGGAGCCTGCGGCCGCTGAAGCGACGACGATATACGCCGAGAGAATCGTCAAGTTCCTGCTCTGGTCCCGAGGGGGCTGGAAGGTCTATTTCCAGGGCCCGCGGGACGTCGGGGAGAGCATCCGAAAGGCCTACTCACCTCGCGGCCGGCGCGCTTTCGATGTCGAACTCATGGGAAGGGTCTATGAGAATGAATTTAAGGTCGAGATCGTCGAACCCTGGGACTTCCCCGAATCCCGGGAAAGCGAATCCGCCTTGGGCGGCCACCTGGAAGGCTGCCGGATCGGTTTCGATCTCGGCGCCAGCGATTTCAAGGTCGCAGCCGTAAGGGATGGCGAACCCGTCTTCAGCGAAGAGCTCCCGTGGACGCCGGGTGAGCGGTCCGACCCGCAATACCATTACGAAAACATCAGGAACGGATTGAAAAAGGCCGCTTCCCACCTCCCGCGGGTAGACGCGATCGGCGGCAGCTCGGCCGGCATTTACATCAACAACCAGGTTCGGATCGCCTCCCTTTTCCGGTCGGTCCCGCTGGATGTCTTCAACGTCCAGGTCAAGGACATGTTCAACAAGATGAAAGCCGAATGGGGGGTCCCTTTCGAGGTCGTCAACGACGGCGAGGTTACGGCCCTGGCCGGGATGATGTCCCTCGGCGAAAAGGCGATGCTCGGCGTAGCCATGGGATCGAGCCAGGCCGGGGGCTTCCTCAACGCCGATGGCCATATCCCGGGCTGGCTGGACGAACTTGCCTTTGTCCCCGTGGACATCAGCCCGGAGGCGGATGCGGACGAATGGTCGGGAGACCGGGGCGTCGGGGCAAACTACTTCTCTCAGCAGGCCGTAAACAAGCTGGCCGGGAAGGCCGGGGTCGAATTCCCGGAGGATATGCGCCTGCCCGAGCGGCTCAAGAAGGTCCAAGGGCTCGTTGAAAAGGGTGACGGGACGGCCTGGCGAATCTTCGAGGACATCGGGATCTATCTTGGGTACGCCATCCCCTTCTACGAGATGTTCTATGACTACAGGAATCTTCTCGTCCTCGGCCGGGTGATGTCGGGGACGGGCGGGAATATCATCATGGAGAAGGCCGCCAAGGTCCTGCATGAGGAGTTCCCCGGGACGGAGTCGCTCGTCAGGCTCCACCTTCTCGATGAACAAAGCCGGAGGGTGGGTCAGGCCGTCGCCGCCGCCAGCCTGCCGAGGATTGAATAGACATGGAAATCATCATCCAACCCGATAGCCGGAAGGCCAGCCTCATCGCGACCCGCATCGTGGCCCGCGTCGTCCGAGAAAAAACGCGGCCCGTGCTCGGCTTCGCCACGGGCAACTCGCCGCTCCAGGTCTACAAAGATCTGATCAGGATGCACCGCGAGGAGGGCCTGGATTTCAGCCGGGTGACGACGTTCAACCTCGACGAGTACGTCGGCCTGGCGGCCGATCACCCTTCGTCCTTTCACACGTTTATGGAACAAAACCTTTTCGGCCACGTCAACATACCCGAGGAAAACGTCCATATTCCGGACGGCATGACCAAGGACATCCCGGCTTTCTGCCGCCGGTATGAGGAGGACATCAAGGCCGCGGGCGGGATCGACGTCCAGATCCTGGGCATCGGGACCGACGGCCACATCGGGTTCAACGAGCCCTCCTCATCGCTCGCCTCGCGGACGCGGATCAAAACTCTGACCTTCCAGACTCGGAAGGACAACGCCGTCTTCTTCGGCGGGGAAGAGAATGTCCCGTTCCACTGCATCACCATGGGGGTTGGGACGATCATGGACAGCCGGCTGTGCCTGCTCCTGGCGTACGGGAAGAAAAAAGCCAGGGCCATCGCGGCGACCTGCGAAGGCCCGATCACTGCCATGGTCCCTGGATCGATCTTGCAAATGCACCCCCACGCCATTATAATCATCGACAGGGATGCCGCATCAGAGCTCAAGAAGGTCGATTATTACGAATGGGTCTATAGCCATAAGCTGGACTGGCAGAAACACTGAGGGGGCAGAATGAAGAGGAGGAAGTTCCTCTCGAGCGCCGTCGTCGGAGGCCTGGGGGCGTCTCTAGGCCCGGCGCTGCCGGGGTCCGGTCGGCCCGCGCCGGAAGCTCCAACCAGCCCGCAAGCCCGGACATTTCTTCCCTTCAACATCGACCCCAACCGGCAGGTCACGCAGATCGGCCGCTGGACGCTCGAAGAACTCCGGGACTTTTTTCGCCGGGACCTTTTCGAGAAGAGAATGCCCCTATGGGGGAAGTACGGGATCGACCGTCAGTTCGGGGGTTTCTTTACACGATGGAAGAAGGACGGGACGTATCCTTCGACCGAAAAGCGGATCGAACTCCAGGGCCGCGCTCTTTGGCTCTTTTCCCGCTTTTTCAAGGACTTCGCCGGCGGGCGGGAGTATCTCGAAGCCGCGCGTCAAGGTGAGGAAGCGCTGGTCAGGCATGGCCGGGACGATCGAGGACGCTGGCGAGGCCTCCTGACAAGAGATTGGAAGGTCAACGGGTCCGGTTCGGACGCCGAAGCCGCCATCGGCATGGCGCTTGGCTTGGCTGAATACGCCGCCGCCGGGCGCGACGATACGGCCTTGAAGCTGGCCGAAGAAGCGGCATTCTTCGCTACAGAGATGGTCCTCGCACCTCAATTCAGGCCTTATGCCTCTTCCGACGCTCTCGAGCCCGGGACGAAAAGCTTGGGGACGTGGGTTCGCTTGCTGGGATCCCTCTTCACCCTGGCCGAAAGGACGAAACGAGGGAATCTTGAATCGCTCGCCCGGATGTGCGTCCGGTTCATTCTTCAATACCATTGGCAAAGAGGACGGGGCTACGCTCTCTCTTACTTGCGACCTGACTTCACGCCGTTTCCGGACGACGCCCTCGCTTATGAAGGACGCTCCGTGAGCGGCCGGGAAGGCGTCCAGGCTGCCTGGCTGATCATGGCCGAAGCCATTCGTGAGGGCAACAGGCAGGTATTCCTGGATGCCATGGAGCTCGGTTTTCGCACTCTCGATACGTGCTGGGAGAGCGGCCCCGAGCCCGGGCCGGCGGATTATGAGAATATCGACGCACGAAAAAAGGCCGTGGGCACCGGAAGTCCCTCCGCCGCGGGCCTGGCCGACATCCTTGTTTTTTCGCTCGCGGCCCTCGAGCACACGCACACGTCCAGCGCCGCGCTCTGGTTCGATAAAGTCTTCGGATACCTGTGGAACAGGCCTGGGATCTGGGATTTCGCAGACGAGTTCGATGAGCCCCGCGCGGTCATGTCCAGCCTTCAGGCCCTGGACCGGATGATCGCCAGGAAAGGACACGTCTCACCGTTCTTTTTCGCCCCATGATGAGGCGCAAAAAACACCGTCAAGGAGAGCTCGAATGAAGCCACGAGCACCGGAAAAGCTGACGTTCAAAGAGCTGGCCCGTTCCAAGGACCCGTCGAGGAGGGCATTTCTCAG
>CAZSMW010000298.1:0-3325 GCA_964607985.1 uncultured Eubacteriales bacterium | reverse complement strand
AGTGGAAGTATAGATGGGCATATTGATCCCATGTACCCGTTCATCATCAAGCCTTCCGCAATGGACACACTTTGTTTTTTTTGAAAAATTTTTCATTAAGATTTCTCACGGAAGGATAAGAGTTTACTTTTTCTGCGACGCGGCGAATTCCCGCCCTTAGCGCTGAATCTCCGCTCCTCTATCCATAGCGGAACTATATCTCCGGCCGGGCGGGAATGTCAATAACCGCGAAAACCGCTCCCGCGGAGGCTTATCGGCCACAAACCAAAGCTTTAGATGATCAATAATCCGATCCACAACGGCATACTCCGTGATGAAAGCGATGATCTTCATCGTCCCCCCGCACTTGGGGCAAATAATCGGATCAACCTCATAAACTTTTCGGATCAGCTCCGATCAGCCCTTGGAAGGAATGCGCTTCAGGTCTTCACGGCAGCGGGAATTAGGGGGCGATCAGCTTCTCCGCAGCCAGTACCATGGCCTTGGGCGTGGCCGGCATGACACAGTGCCCTTCTATCGATTCGGCGCGGTGTTCGCCTGCCGCTTCCATATCATTTTTATCTTTATCGAACGGGATGCGCAGACATCGATGCATTTTCCACACACCAGGCACTCGCTGTCGATGACCTGGCCCTTGTTCTCCTTGATATAGTCCATCATCGGAACCTTGCCCGGGCACTCTTTTTCGCACCGGCCGCAGGAGGTGCATGTTGTGCGGTCGACCACGGGGATCAGCCGCGAGTGCCTGGAGCCGACGGCACACAGCCCGCCCATCGGGCAGCCCAGCCGGCAGGCGCCGCGCCGGCCCAGCGCCAGCGCCGAGAGCAGCGTTCCCATGGTGGCCATCATCCAGACGTACTTGTAATGGTCGTTGAAATCGATGGACAGCTTCAACGGCGCGAACGTCACCCCGCTGATGGCGCCGCGGTGCAGCCGCATGAAATAGAACGCCAGTCCACTGCCGACGAAGGCCGCCAACTGCAGCAACCGCAGCCACTGGAACGGCTTTTTTCTTTTCAGCTCGTAGAACGCAACGGAACTGACCAGGTCCTGGATCGTGCCGAAGGCGCAGAACCAGCCGCAGCCGATCCGCCCGAACAGTGGCGTGATCAGAACCAGCAGGCCCCAGACCATTACCACGATCGTAATCGCGCCCCAGAACATCGAGTGCCACAGGAAGGCGAAAGCCAGGTACAGGAACATGGTGGGCGTCAGGAATAGAAAGAACATCCTGACGATGAAGTTGACCCGGTAAAGGTAAGAATAAACATTTCCTTTTCCCGGAACGTGACGAATTCCCGCTCCGGTCGATGAATCTCCCCTCCTCGACATGCCGGAAGTATATTGCCGGCCGCGCGGTGCTGTCAATATTCGTGAAAAGCTGCCTGACGTCTGCCCTTCAAGCGTTCAGCCTTGGCGGAGGGTAGCCCCGGAAAGCGCCCAGGATGCCCCCACAAGTCCGAGAACCCCGTTTTTCATGTCATTTTTCTCGGAAAAAAATATGTCGAAAAGGGGGGGGCGTATGATTCATCCTACTTTGCCCATGAAGCCACTACAAGGCCCTCATACTCCGTAACGAATCGCTTGAAATGATGGAAAAGCACCCCGCAAAGGACGGCCTGCTCCGGATGCCTGGGACGATAGACTCCCGCCATAGCAGGAGAATGGCCTCAAGAAACGGGCCAACATTATGGAGATGACCGGGTCTGCCTGGAAAGACGCGGCAAGGCCCGGATCGAAGGCCATCCTCGTCCTTAGCTGGCTGCCGAAGCCTGCCCCAACGGGGACCCGCGCATAAGTAATTTTACTTGTGCTATGAGGGACAGAAGTAAGAGAGGCATTCGATATATCGGCGTTGCCCCTCTGCGAACAGCGTGTCGAAGGCCAAAGAGCTCTTGCCCAAGCCGCTGGGGCGGGTGACGACGATTAGTTGATTGCGCGGCAGAACCACATCGATTTTGTAAGATTATGCTGCGCCGCTTTCTTGATGCGGATTTTATCGAGTATGACCCTCTATTCTAAAGGCTCTCGCCTCTCACTTCCACACCTCCTTGAATACGCGCAGGAAGTTTTCCCCCAAGATTTGACGCACGTCCTTTTCGCCGAAGCTCCGTTTCTTCAGCCGATCGACAAAATTTAAAACCTCGGCGTATTGGCTGAAGCCGTCGACCATGCGCAGCGGCGAGCGAACGTTCGAAGATATGGACTTGTCATAGACGCTCGTGACGTCCTTGTAGGTCGGTTCGCCCCAGGGATCATTAGTATCGTCCGGGTAAGTCCCGAGACTCATATCGGTCCCGACACCGATGTTTTCCGTCGAGCCGAGAAGCTGGGCCACGTGGTCGATTTGGTCCAAATAATCGTCCAGGCTGGGCCGCTCGGTCTTTCCTCTTTTCAGAACCATGGGTCCCCAAGGAGAGAGACCGATCACCCCTCCCTTGGCCGCACAGGCTTTGATCTGATCATCGTCGATGTTACGCGGATTCTCCGCCAGAGCCTTGGCCCCGGAGTGGCTGAAGACGACCGGTAGTCGGCTGCGTTCGATGATTTCCAAGCTGGAACGCCGGCCGACATGGGAGCAGTCCAGCAGCAGTCCCACCCGGTTGCACTCGTCGACAGCCGCTTGGCCGAAAGAGGTCAGGCCGCCGTCGGTCCGGTCCAAGCACCCATCGCAGAGCCGGTTGGTCTGGCTGTAGGCGAAGATCAGCATCCGCAGACCAAGACGGTAGAAGGCCTCAATCCGGTGGAGCTTGTTGCCGATGAAATCTCCGCACTGAGAGGCCAGAAGGAGCGCGGCCTTTTTATTCCTCTTGGCGTTGGGGATGTCCTCAGGCTTGGCGGCGATCATGATATTGGGATAACGACGCGCCACGAAATGCCAGAACATCAGTCCTTCAAGGGCCTGGTCAAGGGGAAGATGGGGGTCCCAGGCCGTGACCGCGTAAGCCGTGACCCCGTGCCGGTGAGCGTTCTGGAATTCCGCGTCGGGCCAGATCTGCATGCAGGAGTCGATGAAGATATAGGGATGATCCTTTTGCAGAATGGGATGAATGCCTCTTTCACTGTCGGGGATCCCGCCGGCGACCTGTTTTTGCGGTTGATCGCCCGACCAGGCTGCGGACCCGACCGCCGCGATCCCGGTCATCTTGACGAATTCTCTTCTTTTCATGCCGTTTTTTCCTCCTTCCTCCTGGATATCAGGGATGTGATGACGATAACATGGTTTTTGGCCATTCCCCACCAATTGCCCAATTCATGAGTCGATCAGGCTGTCTCACATTCCCAGCCTTTACTTGCCCTCCTTCAAGTGCTTGTCGTACCAGGC
>CAZSMW010000297.1:0-1632 GCA_964607985.1 uncultured Eubacteriales bacterium | reverse complement strand
CGACAGGCTCGTCAGGAAAAGCGCTTCCGGGGGAATGCCAAGCCGTTCCCCCTCCGGGCCCGGCTGGATCAAGGCATGGAGATCCGAGTTGAGGTGGACCTCGTCGGGGAAATCAGGGTTCAGGCAGCCGTATCCGACCGGGCCGGTTTCTATCGCCCCGTAGCGGGGGATGCCCTCAGCCCCGCTCCGGGCGACGGCCTGCAGCTTGGCCCGGGTGACGGCCTCGCCGCCCAACATGAACTTCGCCCCCCGGAGGTCGATCCCGGACTCGCAGGCCGCCCCGGCCGCCCGGACGGCCGAGCTGGCGAAGGTGAGGAGAAACGGCGTCTGTCCCCGGGCCAGGACTTCGGCCATCCAACGGACAACGGGAAAAGGATTTTCCACGGAAACGTGTTGGATGTTCGGCAGGGCAACTCCGGCCAGGAAACCCGCCCAGCGCAGCCAACGCACGCTCCAGGCATACCGGGGATGAAGCCCGGAGGACGAAGGGTCGATGTGGGAGAACCATCGTTCGGGAGGCCGACCGAAACGGCTGTACTTGAGCAGCCGGAACAGGGCCCCCCCTCCCGGAATCTCCCAGTCGGCCTTCACCCAGTTCCCGCCGTCTCGGGCGAGGAAGGTAAGATAGCAACTGACCGCACACTCGGCGATGAAATCCAGGCCGATCATAATCGGAGTGCCGGCTCCCCGGCTGCCGCTGCTCCTGACAGGGATGTGGTAACTGGACAGGGGATTGTGCAACTCCTCCGAAGAAACGGCCAGCCGAAGCGTCCCGCGCCTGACTTCGCGCCGCCCCTTGTACTCTTCCGACGTCAGGAAAACGCCGGCGCGGAAAAGCGCGCTCAGAGCGGTTTCCAGCCCGTCCTTCCTCACGAGGTCGGCCAGGTCGCCGTATCGGCAACCGGCGTTCCGGAGCAAAACACGGTAAGGATTTCCGGGACGGCTGAAAATCCCCCTCGCCGCGAGGCGGAGGAAATTCTCCTCGCGGTTTTGGAGTCGACGCTCGAACATGGCCGTCGCCCGCTCGGGCGTCAGCCGGGCGCGGAGGAAGCGAGGCAGGCTGAAAAAAAAGCGTGCCCCAACGGCCAGGTCACGAAAGGAAAACTTGGTGTCTTGATCCGCCATGGCTTCCTGAGCTCTTTTTACAATTACCAATTATATGAGTTTGGCCTCCATTTTCAAAAGAGACAGCGGCGCAAGAGGGTTTCTTGCCCCTGCCTGTGTTTCGAATGCCGCTTTTCCCGGTATTTGACAGCGCCGCCCGGCCGGCGATATATTTTGTCGTGGTCGTGAGGAGGGATTCAACGTCCGGAGCGGGAATCAGTTGTTTTTAGCCGCGGCGGAGGGATTTCTTGTCCCTATTGGATCTTCGGGAGCGGTTTTCGCGATTATTGACATTGCGGCCCGGCCGGAGATATAGTCCCGCTATGGACAGGAGGGTAAATTCAGCGCCAAGGACGGGAATTCAGTTCGCTCGGAAAAAGAAAATTCTTATCTTTTTGAATATCTTTGCCACCACAGGAACTGCATCTGATCTCAGCGGCGAGCAGGTGTACTTCTATCCGGAAATCAGTGCTGCAACCAAAGTTGCCCATGCCAATGGACCCAAAGTTGCTTTGCATGCCTACGTAC
>CAZSMW010000296.1:0-9387 GCA_964607985.1 uncultured Eubacteriales bacterium | reverse complement strand
AGTCAACTTGGAGGGGGAACCCGCTTCGCGTTTCCCCCTTCCAACGGTCGCTTCGCTCCCTGCCTCCCTTTCTCGGGCGGGGCATGGACCCGCGCCCTGCGACCAAGGGGGCATACCCCCTTGGATCCCCCGACGAGCGGTTCCCCGCGGCAAGCCGCGGGGCATATTCCCGCTCGTCAAGAAAACAGCCATTCGCCCAAATTGCCGATGGAACTTGCATTTCGGTTCCGGGGATCACGCGACGTCGGCGCTAACGCTTCAGAAAGAAGAATCCTGTCGGCAACTTAACATGTCCGGAGAATTTCGCTTTACTTTTTCCTGGCTACTTGAATATAATATCTCTCTTTACATGAACAGAACATGAACAGAAGAACGGTTATCACAGGGATCGGGTGTTTCACGCCGTCCCGCGTCGTCACGAATTCCGATCTCGAAAAGCTTATGGACACGTCGGACGAATGGATCCGGCAGAGGAGCGGGATCATCGAGCGCCACCACGTAGACCCCGGCGTGGGCAGCGCGGAACTGGGTTATGAAGCCGCGATACGGGCCATCTCCGACGCGAAGATCGAGCCGGGGGACATCGACTTCATCATCGCCGCGACGCTTTCGCCCGACCATTATTTCCCCGGCAATGGGGTCATCGTCCAGGCCAAGCTCGGCCTCGAAACGGTCGGCGCCCTGGACGTCCGGAACCAGTGCAGTGGATTCATCTATGCCCTTTCCGTCGGGGACCAGTACATCCGGGCCGGCACCTACAAGAAGATCCTCCTCGTCGCCTCCGAAGTCCAGTCCACGAACCTCGATTATTCCGATGACGGCCGGGACATGTCGGTCCTGTTCGGCGACGGCGGCGGCGCCGTCATCCTCGAGCCCAATGAGAGCGGTGACGGGCGCGGCATCTTGTCGACGCACCTGTTCTCGGACGGCCGCTTCGTCTCCGATCTTTGGATGGAAAAGCCGAGTTGCAAGGACAAGCCCACCTTTCGGGAAAGTTTCTTCGCGGAGAAGAGGTTCTTCGCTCAAATGGACGGCAAGAACGTTTTCAAGAACGCTTGCCAGCGCATGCCTGAGGCCGTCATGGCCGGCCTCGAACACAACGGCCTCACCGTCGCCGACATCGATTTTCTGATTCCTCACCAGGCCAACGACCGCATCTCCCAGATGGTGGCCCGGGGGCTGAAGATCCCCGTCGAAAAGGTCATCCGCAACATCGAACACTATGGGAACACGACGTCGGCGTCCATCCCCATCGCCCTCGATGAAGCCGTCAAGGACGGCCGAATCCGGAAGGGTCATCTCGTCGCCCTGACCGCCTTCGGGTCGGGCTATACCTGGGCTTCGGCCTTCATCCGGTGGTAGGACGGAGTGGACGCGCGCGCAGTTCTGGAGGGAAGAAAACCGGGTGGCATGAATTCCTTTTTTATGATACGATTTTTTATGACGATAACAATTCAACCCCACATGATGAGGAGGAGCACATGAAGAAAGTCGTTATGTCTCTCTTGGTCTTCGTATTGGTCGTGATCGGTTTTGGCCGGCTTTACGCCCAGTCCCCGGAAGATGCCAAGTTCCAAAAGATGATCGACACCTACCTGGACGGCATGTGGAAATTCTACCCCACCGCCGCGACACTGGCAGGCTTCACCAAGTACAACGATAAGCTCGAGGACATCAGCAGCGGCGCCATCGAGAAGCGCCATGACGCTCTGGACGCCTTCAACCAGGAGCTGGTGGCCAAAGTGGACCGGTCCAAGCTCTCGCCCGAGAACCAGGCCGTCCATGCCATGATGGTGGACGCCCTGGACTTGGAATTCGTCAAGTTCGAAAACCTCCTCCCCTGGGAGTACAACCCTCTCTTTTACAATGACATCTTTCTCAACAGCATCCGCGGCCTCCTGGTGAAGGGCTCCGCCCCCTTGGACGCCAGAGTTAAGAGTGGCACGGAACGCGCCAAGCTCCTGCCCGCGCTCATCAAGAAGGCCAAGGAGAACTTGAAGACGCCTGCTCAGCTCTACACAGAAACGGCGATTAAACAGTTCCCCGCGATCATCGATTTTTATAAGATGGAAGTCCCCAACCTGATCGCCGCCGCAGCCGCCAAGAACGGATTCCAGGCCGAGATCGGAAAGATCATCGCGGCCCTGGAAGATTATCAGAACTTCCTCAAGAACGAACTCCTGGCCAAATCCACGGGCAACTTCCGGCTCGGGGCCGATACGCACTTGAGAGTCCTGCGCATGCTTTCCCAAGGCAACATCCCCTTGGAAGAGCTCGTCGCCAGAGCCAACGCCGACGTCAAGAACATCCGCCGCGAGATGTTCCTCGTCTGCATCCCCTTCTACAGGGTCATGTATCCCAACATCAATCTGGAGCAGATGACCACCCAGCGGGGTGAGGAAGAGGTCCGGAACATCGTCATCAAGGGAGTGCTGGACAAGATCAAGGGCGAACACGCCGGTAAGGAAGACTACGTCAACAGAATCGCCGCTTCCGCGGCCAACGTCAAGACCTTCCTTGTCCAGAACAACCTCTTCGACGTTCCCACCGTGGACCTTAAGGTCGAGGCCATGCCTCCGGCTTTGGCCGGAGTCATCTGGATGCGCCTTGTTGCTCCGGGGGCCTATGAATCCGATGGACCCTACACCCTCCAGGTCATGCCCGTTCCCGCCGACTGGACCAATGAACAGGCATCAGCCTTCATGGCGGAGCATAATGATTTTTACCTCGATTTCCTGACCGTCCAAAAGGTATACCCCGGCTCTTTCGTGCCCTCCTTCTTTACAAGGAAGGACCCCTCCATCGTGAAAAGGCTCTTCGCCAACCAGGCCCTGCTCAGGGGCTGGCCGGTCTACACGGAAGATATGTTCATCAACGCCGGCTTCGGCGACTATGACCTCCGGCTCCGCCTGAACCAGCTCAAGCTCATGCTCAAGACCGTTATCGATTTCCAGCTCGAGCTCAATATCCACCAAGGCGGAATGACCAAGGAACAGGCGATCAACTACATGGTCCGCAGCGGCTTCCAGTTCGAAGTCGAGGCCGAGCGGAAATGGAACCAGATCCTCCTCAGCCCGACGGACTCGGCCCTTCCCTACATCGGCTATCAGGAAATCTTGGACTTGGAAAAGGATTACAGGAAACTCAAGGGCGACGCCTTCAGCCAGAAGGAATTCCTCCAGAAGCTCGTCGGATTCGGGGCCCTTCCGCTGAGAGAGATCAAGGCCCGATTAGCCCAATAAGACCCCGGAGCGGAAAAGGCGGACGGGCGGCCGACGCCTGTAGTGCCTTTCCCGCTTTTTTTCGTCTTTTCGCGCCATATACGTTTCACTGCCATGAGCACGCGGGACGATAAAGATCTCCAGGGTTCCAGGCTGGAAGGACCGGCTTGGATCGACTCCCATGCCCACCTGGATATGGAGGATTTCGACCCCGACCGCGATGAGGTCATCCGGAGGGCCTTCGCGGCCGGTGTGAAGGCCGTTCTTTGCCCGGCCGATCTCACGTCGGACAAAAGCCTCCAGACGACGTGGAACATCATGGCCCGGCACCCATCGTTCCTGACCGCCGCCGGAGTTCATCCCCACCAGGCAAACCTGTTCTCGGAGGACCACATCCGAAAACTCAGGGACTTGGGGGCAAGACAAATCATCGCCGCCGTGGGCGAGATCGGCCTGGACTTCCACTATGCCTTCTCCTCTCCCGAAGAACAGGAACGTGCCTTCCGGGATCAACTCCGTCTGGCCGATGAGCTCCGGCTTCCCGCCATCGTCCACAGTCGGCTGGCCGGCGCGAAAGTCGCCACCGCGGTCAGAAAAGAAGATTTCCGGAACGGAGGGATCCTTCACTGTTATACGGAGGATTGGGACTCGGCCAGAGCGATGATCGACCTGGGTTTCTATATTTCGTTCTCCGGAATCCTGACGTTCCCCAAGGCCGGGAGCCTCCGGGAGGTCGCGGCCAAGGTCCCTTTGGACAAGCTGCTCGTAGAGACGGACTCCCCCTTTCTGGCTCCCGTTCCTTTCAGAGCCCGAAAGAGGAACGAGCCGGCCTTTGTCGTGGAAACGGCGCGCGTCCTCGCGGACCTAAAACGCGTCTCCCTCGAAGAGCTTGCCGAGGCCACGACCGGGAACTTCTTCTCGCTCTTCCCGGGGACAGGAATTGAAAAACCCCGCGTTCAATGCTAAGATACGTCCACCATGGGACAGGACCACTTCTTTGATATCGTTTCCAAAATCGACCTCCAGGAGGTCGCGAATGCCGTCAACGTCGCCCTCAAGGAGATCCGAAACCGCTTTGACTTCAAGAACAGCCGAGTCGACGTTCTCCTGGAAAAGGACAAGTTGACCCTTATCGCCGACGACGACTTCAAGATCAAGAATCTGAGGCTGGCCCTCGAAGAGAAGCTGGTCAAAAGGAAGGTCTCGCTCAAGGCCCTCAGCTACGGAAAGGTTGAGGACGCCGCCAACAGGACCGTCCGCCAGGTCGTCACCTTCCAGGCCGGGATCCCCATCGAAAAGGCCAGAGAGATCGTTAAGCTCGTCAAGGGGGAGAAGTTCAAGGTCCAGGTGGCGATCCAAGGCGACGAAGTCCGTGTCTCATCAGCCAAGATCGATACCCTCCAGGAGGTCATCGCCTTCCTCCGGTCCAAGGACCTCGGGATTCACATGCAGTTCACCAACTACCGATGACATCATCCGACCTAACGACGCCCGGCCGCGCGCCCGAGCGGGCCGCATCCCCTCTCGAGGCGATCTTCGGAGGGATTCGAGCTGAATTGGACCAGGTCGACCGGAACCTCAAGGCTTGGACCGAATCCCCGAATCCCCTCGTCAAGGAAGTAAGCCGATATCTTTTTCGCGAAAGGGGGAAACGCCTGAGGCCGGCCCTCCTTCTTCTCAGCTCGAAGCTCTCGGGATATTCGGGGCCCGAGGACGTCCTCTTGGCTGCGGTTGTCGAACTTATCCATACGGCGAGCCTCGTCCATGACGACATCATCGACAACGCCCCGACACGAAGAGGACGGGAATCGGTCCATGCCAAATGGGGTCCAAACATCACGGTCCTCTTGGGCGACTACCTTTACATCAAGTCCATAGGGCTGTCTCTCGGCGCCGGCAACGGCCGGATCGTCCGGATCCTGGCCGACCTGTCCACCCGAATGATCGAGGGCGAACTCCTCGAGGTTTTTTTCAGCGGGAACCCGGCCCTCACGGAGCCCCAGTATATGGACATCATCGACATGAAAACGGCCTCGTTGTTCGCAGCCGCTTGCCAGATCGGCGCCGTCTTAGGAGGGGCGTCCGAGGGGGAGGAATCCCGCCTGAAAGACGTCGGCATAAATCTCGGGTTGGCTTTCCAGATCATCGATGACCTCCTCGATTACACCGGCGACGCGAGGACGTTGGGAAAGTCCGTCTTTTTGGACCTTGCCGAAGGCCGCGTGACGCTCCCGCTCATCCATGCCCTGGACCATGACGGCCGTGACACCGGCAGGCTGGCCGGCCTGGTCCGCGGCAGGAACCTCGACGCGGCGGACGGGCGTAAAATCGTCACTCTCCTGAAAAAGGGCGGTTCCTTGGATTACGCCTTCGAAAAGGCCCGCGAACATTCAGAGAAGGCCCATGGCCTGCTGGGTCTTTTCCCCGCATCCCCCAGCCGAGAAGCGTTACGGACGCTCTCCCGGTTCATCCTGGACCGGAAAAAATAGCCGAGCGCTGGTCAAGGACATGAAGGAATGATCGAGATCGAAGTCAAGATCAGGATTGAAGACCCCTCGGAAATGAAGCGAAAGCTCATCGCCCTTGGCTGTGTGGTCACGATGGAGCGGTTCCTTGAAAGGAACGCGTTCTATGATTTTCGCGCCGGGGACCTTCTCGCCAAGAAGGAGGCCCTCCGGCTGAGGACGATTGGAAAACGGTCTTGGTTGACCTTCAAGGGCCCGACCCAAGGGTCCCGGTCGTTCAAAGTGCGCGAGGAGTTCGAATCGGAGGTCCGGAACGCGCCCCAGTTGCGGAAGATCCTGAAAGCGCTCGGTCTCCAGCCTATCTTTCAGTATAGGAAGAGGCGGACCCATCTCCGGAAGGGACGCCTGAAGATCTGCCTGGACGAGACATCCGTCGGGAACTTCATCGAACTCGAAGGCAAGAGGAACGAGATCGTCAAGTTCGCCAAGGCCCTGGGGCACTCAAGGGCTGACTTCATCACCCGCGATTACGTTCAGATGATCCGGTCAGCCGAGCGGGACCGGATAAGGAGCTGACCGGGGTCCGACCTCACTCGTCCTTCTCGCCCTCAACGTCCCTTTCGTCTTCGGTCTCGTCGTCGCCCTCTTTCTCGACCTCTTCATCGACCTCGACCTCGGGCCCTTCATCCGGGGCAAGATCGGCCTTACCGACGGGCCCTTCGTCCACCTCGGGCCCTTCGTCGTGCAGGCCTTCGGCGATGAAGACGCGGTCTTCCTGTTCCTGGAATTCCTCTTTTTGGGTGGGCAGGATCGCGTATTCGACGAGACCCGACCGGGCCTCGATCTGGGCGATGCGGATGGGGTTCTTGGACTTGGTTTTGACCTTGGGCTTGGCGCCCTTGAGCAGCTGTTTGGCTCTCTTCGAAGCGAGAATGACGAACCGGAATTTGCTGTCAATATTGCCGAATCTGTTCAACGGACGCTCTCTCCTTGAATTAATATTCCCAGATTGAATGATTTAGCATATCAGAAGCACGGAAAAAATACAAGCCGCCGGTCCCATTTTTCCCTTTCTCGCCGTGTCCCGTTTGTGCTACTCTATCCCTTCCAACATGATCATGGACAAGACCATCTGGGCCATCGGAGGAGGCAAGGGCGGAACGGGGAAGAGTTTCGTCGCTTCGAGCCTCGGGCTCTCGCTGGCCGGGTTGGGACATGACGTCGTCCTCGTAGACGTCGACCTCGGCGCCCCCAACCTCCACACCTTTCTCGGCATGAACGACGCCCACCCGAATATCGGGGACTTCCTTGCCGGACGGTTCCCCTCCCTCAATGACGCCGTCCTCCGGACACCGTTCGAGCGCCTCGGCCTCGTCCGCGGCCCTGAGAACACCTTTTTTATCGCCAACCTGAACCACTACAAGAAGCTTAAACTCATGAGGCACATCAAGACCCTCGAAGCCCGGCACGTGGTCCTTGACCTCGGCCCCGGCAGCTCCTTCAACTCGCTGGACTTTTTCATTTCGGCAGGGCGGCCGATCCTTGTTTTGACCCCCGAACCTACGGCGATCGAGAACGGCTACTACTTTTTGAAGTCCTGCATCCTCCGGATCCTGAAGCTCTACATGGAACATTACAGGATCCAGGACATGCTCCAGAGGCTTTTGGAACAGATCGAGAAGAACTCCCATTCCCTTTACGTTTTCTTCCAGATGCTCATCGACCAGGACAGAAACTACGCCCACGTCCTCTACCGGGCCCTTAAGACCTTCAAGCCGCTCCTCCTCCTGAACATGGCCAGGAACGAAAGGGACGAGCTCCTCGGGGAGTCGATCGTCAAGGTAACCCGGAAGCACCTCCTCCTGGACCTGACATTCCTGGGCACGGTTCCCTATGATGCGCGGATCCACGGTTGTCTGATCGAGAGGACGCCTTTCCCGGCCGCCTATCCGGCCTCGGACGCGGCGGCCTTTTTCAGGCGCATCGCGGAAGGCATAGCCGCTTCCGGGGCGCCCGCCGGCCATCAGGACGAAAGCCATGAGCCCGATGCCCTATAAAAAGATCGAAGACATGGACCTCTACGAGATCCTCGATCTCGAGAAAGACGCACAGCCCGAGGAAGTCACCGACGCCTATATGGCCGCAATATCGGCTTACCGGCCGGGAGCCCTGGCTTCCCACGGCCTGGTCACGGAGGATGAACGGCACTTTATGCTGGAGAGGATCGAGAACGCCTATCGGACCCTGAAAGACCCCGAAGCGCGAACGCGATACGATGAGGAAAAGCTTCCTCGCGGCCTGCCCTCGCCGCCAAAAGCCCTCTTTCGCAAAACGGTCAGCCGGGTGGAGATCGAGGATGCCGGGCCGGGGACCGGGTTTCTTTCCCGCCTCTGCAACATCTTCCGGCGCAATAGGCGCAATAAATGAGAGAACGCCGGGGGCGGGAATCTCCGGGGTCCGAAACTCCGGGAATAAGGTTAAGGACCTAAGATCCATCCTGAATCGGCGACGATGGACCGGGTAATTTCGGTGGTCCTTATTTGTCCGTCGCGGCCGGTTCTCCGGCCGTCTTCCGCTTCCAGGCCTTGTGGACCATCACGCAGACCGTGATGATGATCAGCGCGAAGAGTGCGCGCGCCGCCCAAAGATAAGGGTGACGCTCCGCGGGCTCTCCCTTCATCAGGAACTTGCCGATCGCGTCCTGGTAGGTCCAGACGCCGAGGATGGCCAGCATATAGACGGGGGTGATATACTTCATGACGAACTTGAAGACGCCCGGGATTTTGAAGTCCGCCCCCTTGTGCATCTCCTTCCAGCCCTTCTTGATGCCGAAAACCCAGGAGAAGATGATGATCTCAAGGGTGCCGAAAAGGACGATCCCCAGCGTGCCGGCCCAGAAGTCCAGCTCGTCCAGGACGCCGAACTTAAAGAAGACGACAACGAACATGACGGCCGCGATCAGAAATCCGAAGATCGTGTTGACAGCCCTCTTCCGGGTCATCTTGAACTCGTCCGTGAGAAAAGCGATGAGCGGCTGGAGGTAAGCGACCGATGTCGTGATTCCGGCAATGAAGAGAAGGAGGAACCACATGGCCCCGAAGAGCTGGCCGAGCGGGATCTTCTGGAAAATGATGGGCAGGGAGACGAAACCCAGGTCGAAGGCGCCGCCTTTGGCAATAAGCTGGGTCTGGGCGATGCCGAAAAAGGCCACGGCCACCGGTATGGCGATCGTGCCTCCCAGGATGACCTCCGCGAACTCGTTGAGCGAGGATGTCGCCAAGCCGTTCAGGGTGACGTCCTCTTTCTCACGGACGTAAGAGGCATATGTTTGGATCAGCCCCTGGCCCAGGCTCAGGGTAAAGAAGATCTGGCCCGCGGCCACCAACCAGACCGATCCTTGGCTGAGGCGGCTGAGGTCAGGGTTCCAGATGAAGCCCATGCCTTTGGCGATGTTCCAATCCGGATGGACAGGATCGGGGGTCCCGAGCGTCAGGACGCGGATGACCAGGACGGTGCCGATGATGAAGAGAAGCGGCATTCCGTATCTCGCCAGGAGCTCGATGCCCTTGGAGATCCCGCGGCTCACGAACATGTAGTTCATGGCCAGGCAGATGGCCAGGAAGATGAGGACCGGGATGACGGACGAGAAATCGGCGTTCTTCTCGACGCCCTGGAAGCCCTTGAGGAAGGCGGACATGGCC
>CAZSMW010000295.1:0-8734 GCA_964607985.1 uncultured Eubacteriales bacterium | reverse complement strand
CCTGAAGGGCCGGTCGGCTTCCCGAACGATTGACGCCCGGGGCCAGGTCATCACCCCGGGTTTCATCGACACCCACACTCATTGCGAAGCGGGGCTCTCCAACCCGGCGCTGAAGGCCAATCTGAACTACATCACCCAGGGCGTGACCACGGTCGTGACCGGTAATTGCGGATATGGTCCGCTCAAGGTCCTGGAAGCCTCCCGGGCCATGACAAACATCGGGACGAACGCCGTCATCCTGACCGGGTTCGGAACGATCCGGGGGGAAGTCCTGGGAACAGAAAACCGGGCCCCTTCCGCCGAAGAATTGGAACGGATGAAATCGCTCCTGCGCCGGGCCATGGAAGAGGGGGCCTGGGGCCTTTCGACGGGCCTTCAATACATCCCTGACCGGTACGCGGGGACCGAAGAGATCATTGCCCTGGCCCGGGTCGCCGCCGAGTTCGGGGGGATCTACAGCTCCCACATGAGGAGCGAAGAGGAGAACCTGCTCGACGCGGTCCAGGAAACGATCCGCATCGGCGAGGAATCGGGCGCCCGGGCCAACATTTCCCATTTCAAAGCGACCGGAAAGCCGAACTGGGGATCTTTGGAAAAAGCGGTCCGTCTCGTTCGCGAGGCCCGGGAACGTGGCGTGGAGATCACGGCCGACATGTATCCCTACAGGAACTCGGCTACGGTTCCGATCCAGATCGTATTCAGCGTCCCTCCCGGCATGGGACCTTTCGCTGAGCTGGAGAAAATGGCAGCGCGCGCTGGGATCAGCGGGGAGGAAAGCGCCGCCCTCGCCGTGCGCTACGCGGGCGAGCTGGCCAAGGCCCTGCGGGACCCAGAGGCCAGGGAAAGGATCCGGAAGGCAACCGAAGACGGACTGCCCGATCGGGTCAACTGGGTGGCCAAAGGAGGATGGCTGAATTTCAGCATCATGGGCAGTCGGAAACACCCCGAACTCATCGGCCGGATGTTCTGTGACCTGGCCGCCGAGCGGGGGCGGAGGGAGTTCGACATCGCCGCGGACCTCTACCTGGAGGAAGGGGACGGCGTGACCATCTCCCTGAGCACGATGTCCGAGGACGACGTCCTCAAAGCCCTGAGACAACCGTGGACGATGTTCGGTTCGGACGGCTCTGTCGTAGCCGAGGGGGAGTCCAGCGTCCATCCCCGGAACTTCGGGACGTTCCCCAGGGTGCTGCGCAAGTATGTCCGGGAGGAAGGTGTCCTGGGTCTCGAGGAGGCCGTCCGGAAAATGACTTCGCTCCCGGCCATGCTGCTGCGGCTCGATGACCGGGGCTTGATCAAACCCGGCGCCAAGGCGGATCTGGTTGTCTTCGATCCGGGCGCCGTCAGGGACGAAGCGACCTTCGATACCCCTCAACGCATCACAACGGGCATCTCTCATGTCTTTGTCAACGGGAAGATCAGCCTCGAAAACGGCCAAGTGACCGACGCGTCCCACGGCGTCGTCCTGCTTCATAAAGGCTCCTGAAAAAAAACGGAAGGAGAATCATTCTTGAACAAGATCCAAAGTCCTTTGGAGGCGTTCCACTCCATCCCGAGGATGCCGCTGGTCAACCTCGGAACCCCGATCGAACGATGCACCCGCATCGAGAAGGAGATTCCTCACTCCCCGAATATCTTTATCAAGCGCGATGACTTCCTTGGCTACCTTGTGGGCGGAAACAAGGTCCGGAAGCTCGAATACGTCATGGCCGACGCCCGAGCCAAAGGCGCGACGGCCGTCGTCACCATCGGTTCCGTCCAATCCAACCACGCCCGCGTCACGGCCTTCGTCGCCCGACGCTGCGGGCTGAAATGCGCCCTCGTCCTGAACGGCGCCCTCCCGGAACGTCCGACGGCCAACTACTTCATCGACTCGCTTCTCGGCGTCGAGATCCACTCCGTCGGGACGCGCGAAGAAAGGGCGGGACGGATGGAGGAGGTCGCCGCCGATCTGAGGGCCCGAGGCGAGAACGTCTACACGATCTCGCTTGGCGCGTCCGATGAGACGGGGGCCTTCGGTTTCGTCAACGCTTTCGAGGAGCTGCTCCGCCAGGAGAAAGATCTGGGGATCGAGTTCGACGCCATCGTCTTGGCAAGTTCTTCGGGAGGGACCCAGGCCGGGCTGGAAGTCGGAAAAAGGCTGTTCGATAAACGCGGCCTTCTGATCATCGGGATCAGTCCCGACAACCTATCAGGATCGATCCGGGAGGTCGTCGCCGGGATCATGGCCCCGATGCTCAAACGGCTCGGGCTCAAGGACAAGCCGGACCCTTCAGAGATCATCGTGGATGACCGCTATGTCGGGGAAGGCTACGGGATCCCCTCGGGCTCTTCCCTGGAGGCCGCCGGGCTTTTCGTCGGGACCGAAGGGATCCTCCTGGACCCGGTCTACACGTCCAAGGCCGCCTCGGGGCTCCTGGATTATTGCAGGAGCGGGAGGTTCCCGGCGGGCGGGAACGTCCTTTTCTGGCACACCGGCGGGCTGGTGGCCCTCTTCGAATAGACCTTTGCCGGAGCCGCTTGCGTTTATCTCCGGTTTCAAGAATAATGGCGGGACCCGCGGGTTCCCGCAAGGAGGCGTGACTTGTCGGACACGTTCGGCGTTCTGTCGCTCATTCCCCCCGTCGTGGCGATCGGACTCGCGCTTTGGAAAAAGCAGCTCCTGCCATCCCTGTTTCTCGGGGTGTGGCTCGGGGAGATCATCCTTACCGGAGGCCGCGTGCTTCCGTCCTTCTTTCGGACCCTGGACGATTCCTTGAGGGTCTCGTCCGCCAGGGGCAATTTTGAGATCATCATTTTCAGCCTCCTTGTGGGAGGCCTCCTGGCCCTCATCCGCGAATCCAACGGTTTCCAGGGATTCATCGGCTGGGTTGAGAACACGAAACTCCTCAGGACCAAACGGGGCGTCTTCCCCCTGACGTTTCTCCTGGGGATCTCGATCTTTATCGAATGCTATTCAAGCATCCTCGTCAACGGCTTCCTCATGAGGCCGATCTACGACCGGCTGCGGATCTCGAGGGAGCGCCTGGCCTATTTCCTCCATACCGTGAGCATCAACTTCGTGGCCATCGTCGTCATCAACAGCTGGGGCGCCTTCTACATGAGCCTGCTGGCGACGCAGAACGTCAAGTCCCCGCTAAGGCTCCTGGTGAGCGCCATCCCATACAGCTATTATTGCCTCGTGAGCCTGGCCCTGGTCGCGATCGTCATGTCCACGGGACTGACGATCGGGCCGATGCGCCGGGCCGAGAGAACGGCTTCGGCAGCGGCCCCCGCTGAGAACGACGCCCCGGGGGGGCCGGCGGGACTCGGCAGCGGACGGCCGGGTGTCAAGCCGAACGCGCTTTACATGATCGTGCCCGTCGCCGTCCTCCTGGTGATGGTCTTCGTCAGTCTCTACGTAACCGGGGAGGGGAATATCATCAAGGGTTCCGGCTCGTCCTCGATTTTTTATGCGGCGATCATTGCGATTTTCGCAGCGTCGGTCCTGCTGATTGTTAAGAAAGCATTCCGCTTCGGGGAGATCATCGACATCCTCTTCAACGGAATGGGCGAACTCCTTCCCGTCGCCGCCCTGCTGGTCCTGGCCCTGACCCTCGGAGACGTGAGCAAACAGCTGGGGACGGGCATGTTCCTGGCGGGAGTGGCCAAACAAGGGCTTCCGGCCTTCCTCCTTCCCGCCCTCCTCTTCGCCCTGGGCTGCGTCATTTCCTTCGCCACGGGCACCTCCTACGGGACGTTCGCCATCCTGATCCCCATCGCCCTGCCCATGGCGTCCGCCCTCGGCATCAAACCCGCCCTCGCTTTCGCCGCCTGCATCAGCGGAGGCGTCTTCGGAGACAACTGTTCGCCCGTTTCAGATACCAGCATCGTCACGGGCATGGCCGCCCGCGTCAAGGTCGTGGACCACGTCAGGACTCAACTCCCCTACGCGCTCATCGCCGCCTCGGTCGCCCTCGTTTTGTTCGCCGTGACGGGATTCGTCACGCGGGGCTTATGATCCGGAGGGACAATCTGATGATTCGTAGAAGGCTTCTTTATCACGGCAACTGGGTCCGCCTTTATACCGAAAGCCTTGGATGAGGAAATGCTTGAATTCGATTGGGAGACTTCGATACAATAACATCTAAGTCAGCGAGGAACGATATGATCAAATGGTTCATCGATAAGAATAATAGAATGCCGCTGTATCTTCAGCTCAAGGATTTGATCAAGTACTTCATCTCCACCGGGGCCATCCAGGACGGCGACCAACTCCCGGGTGTCGTCCAGCTGGCCGAAGAACTGAAAATCAATTTCGAGACCGTGCGAAAGGCCTACAAAGAGCTCGAGAAGGAAAAGCTCCTCACCATGAGCCCCGGACGGGGGACCTTCGCCACCCTGCATAAGGATGCCGTCCGGAAAATCAAGTCCCGGCAGAACGGCGAGGCAGAACTCCCCCTTCGCCCCGAGGCCCTCATAAAAAGGGACGTCAGCGGACTCGTCCAGGAAGGACGGACCTTCGACGAGGTCCGAGCCCTCGTTGAGAGCGTCCTTTCCGGGATCTCACGGGACCAATCTCGGAAATACGTCATCTTCATCGAATGCAACCTTCTCCAGGTCCGGGAGATCTCGCAAACGTTGGGCCAGACCCTGAAGATCAAAGTCAAGGGCGTCCTCCTCAAAGACCTGCGCGAGGAATTCGGGAAAGGACTTCCGGAGGAGGGGGACCTCCTGGGAATCATCACCACGGGGTTCCACGTCAACGAGGTCAAAGACATCATCGGCGACTCCCCCATCGACATCGACATCCTGATCACCAACATGTCCCCGGACGCCATGGGCAAGCTCAGCGCCTTCGATAAGAACTTGCGATTCGGCTTCATCAGTCGGGATAAGGAGTCCGTCCCCTTGTACCGGGAACTCCTCAAGTCGGAGTTCGGGCACAAGCTCAACCTGACCTCATGCACCTTGGCGGAAACGAAGAAGGTCCGGGCCCAGCTGGCTTCCGCGGATGTTCTCCTGGCCACCCCCCCGGTCTTCGATGACGTGAAGAAACTTGCGGCGGGCAGGATCCCGGTCTTCTGCACGTTCGACCGGGTCGATCCCCAATCCCTGAAGATCGTCAAGGAGGGGATCCTCAAGAGATTGAGTCTGTCCTAGGGGTCGTTTCCTCACGGCCGCCGACCTTGACGGCACGTTCACCGAAGGCGAACGCCGTTTACTGATCGAGCCCGTTGAAAAGATTGACCAAGCCGCCGGTGTGCCAGAAGAGCACCCGCTGGGAGGGTTGGAACATTCCGCTCCGGATGTAGGCGAAAAGGGCCGCCGAAGCCTTGGCCGTATAGATCGGGTCCAAAAGGATCCCCTCGGTTTCGGACCATAAGCGGGAAGCCTTCCTGGAGGCCGCTGTCGGGACGCCATAGGCTTCTCCGGCATATCCGTCATCGACCGTGAGCCCGGCCGCGGCTCCGTTCTCCTCCAGGCCAAGGGTCGCGAGCATGGGCCGCATCGCCTTCGTGACATTCGCGATGACCTCCCCGGCGGAGTCATCGGGACTGACGCCGATCACCTTGATCCGGTCCAGGCCGAAAAGTCTCTTGCCGACCTCGAGTCCGGCCTGTGTCCCCCCGGAGGACGATGAGACGACGATCGCATCGAAGCCGAGGCCCAGCCGTTTTTCCGTCGCGGCCACCTCTTCCATGGCGGCCGCGAGCCCGAACGACCCGATCTCGTTGGAGGAGCCGAGCGGCACGACATAGACGCGTTCCCCGCGTTTCTCCAGGGTCTCGGCCAGCTCCCTGGCCCGAGGCTCCCTCTCCTCCCGGCTCCCGACAAAATGGAGGTCCGCGCCGATGAGACGGTTGAGGAGGAAGTTCCCCCGGGGGGCCGGACCGTCCTCACCGTTCAGGACGAGAACGCACTTCAAACCCATCCGGCGGGCGACCATGGCCGTAATCCTAGCATGGTTGGATTGGGTTCCTCCTATCGTTAAAACGGTCGACGCTTTCTTATCAAGAACGTCGGCCATGACGTATTCCAGCTTCCGGAGCTTGTTCCCACCGCAAAGGAAGGACTGCTGGTCGTCGCGTTTGATATAGAGATCGGGGCAGCGGGGGATCGCCGCCCTCAGCCGGGCGCACCGCTCGACCGGGGAAGAAGACGTGATAAGAGGAACGCGCGGCAGCCGCCGGAAGATCCCTATCGCTTTCGCGATGCCCCGCTCAGCCGCCGGACCCGGAGGATGGACGTCCCGGGACATCAGTCCGCCTTCCGGAGAAGGGGAAAGATGTTCCGAAAGAGGTATTCCTTGATATGAACATCCAGGGCTTTCGTCTTCGGCCCCGTCGTGTTGTAGCCGACGATGTAGGCCGCCCGGGCTTCGGGCTGGTAGTAAAAGTGGGTGACGAACGCGTTCTGGCCGCCGCTGTGCCCGATGAACCGCCGGCCGAAATTGTCTTCGACAAAGAACGTGAGGCCCATGGAGTCCTTCCGGTTCTCTCCCGCGTAAGCTTTTTCAAAATCCTCCGGCCCGATCCCGATCCGGGACTGGAACATCTCCTCCAGGGACGACCTCTTGAGGATGCCATCATAGATCGCTTGTTTGGCCGGGTTCCCCATCAGGAAATCGAGGTATTTCATGAAATCCGGGAACGGCGCGTTCAGGCCCCCGTTCGACACCGTGATCCCCGTGTTGACGTCGAAGATGGCAGGTGTTAACTTCCCCGCCTCGTCCTGCCAGTAGCTGTGCGAGCGGTTCTTGAGGAGATGGTAGGGCGTGCCGTCGAAATAGGAGCGGGACATCTCGAGGGGTCTGAGGATGTTCTTGTCCACGTAGACTTCGTAGTCGTCCGTGGTCAGGAGCTCGATGATCCGGCCGAGAAAAACGATGCCGGGATTGGAATAGCTCCACTTGCTGCCGGGCTTGAACTCGACTTCCGTGTAAGGGAACATGGCCACAAGCTGTTCCCAGTGCAGGGGCTCATGGGGTTGCCAGGGTTTGTCCTTCCACGGCCAGGTCCCCCCCCTGAACCCCGAGGTGTGGGTCAGGAGATGGGCGATCGTGATCTCGCTCTTGTCCCCGAAGGGATCGTAAACGTCGCGAAGCTCGGGGAGGTACTTGATGACCGGGTCCTCGAGCTTGAGCAATCCCCGGTCCCTGAGCTGCATGATCGCGATGCCGGTGAAGGTCTTGGTGATGGAGGCCCAGTGGTAGATCGTGTCCCGGTCCACCGGCTGGTTCTTCTCGATGTTCGCCAGGCCGTAATATTGTTCGAGGAGGAGCCGGTTTTCGTGATCAAGCATGAACGAACTGCCCTCGATACCGGACTCCTTAAGGGCCTGGGTATAAAAAACGGAAAAATCGGCCAAGGCCTTCTTCAAGGCCGGGTCGGTCTTGGGAACGGCGGTCCCCGCCGCCGCCGCGGCGCCGAGCAGCAAAAGAATGACGGGGAAAGCCCTCCGTCGTCCGCTCGATAAGTCCTTGTGCATAAAAACATCCTTTCAAAACGAGCGCCCACGTAATGGCGTTCGCTCGTTCTCTAGAAGTTCAGGCTCAATCCCAGCCGGAAGATCCTCGGCGGAAGAATGGCCGTGATCTTCCCGTAAGTCGGGCTGTTATAGAGGCCCCCGATCCCGATGGCCGCGTTGCCGTTGAGAAGATGGAATTTTCTCTCCTATCCAAATCGGTACTATATCTCCGGCCTGTTGGCCCTGTCAATTGCCGCGAAAAGTTGCGAAAAGATTGCCCGAAGATCCAATCGGGATAGGAAACCCCGCCTCACGGGCTAAAAAGACAATAGACTCCCACTCCCCGTGATCACGAATAATCATAAATAGTCCGCGTTATTGTCGGCAGCAACCAAGTCGGCAGATTTATTTGGATTCAGAACCAAGTTCTATAAACACTCTGGGCATGAGAGGATTCATCATAATGGTCGCTTTGTAGACGGACGATTCGCCCCATTTTGCGACCTCGCCGATCGTAATATGCTCCCCCTTCTGGGAGCCATAGAGCACGACTTCGTCGCCTAATTCTACTTCACGGGAGCAGCGGGTGACGTCGATGAAGACATGATTCGCCGACATATAGCCGACGAGCGGGCACCGTGTGCCGTGAACAAGCGCGTCGGTATGATTGAGCGCCCCGATGGGGTAGCCGTCTGAGTAGCCGAGCGGGATGGTCGCTATTTTTGCGTTTTTCTCGATTTTATACACTTGATGATACCCAAGCGTCTGCCCCGGTTTGAGTTCTTTGACCAACATGACCCGCGTCTTGAGGGTTAAAGCCTGCTGAATATCGAGATTCGGCAGCTTCTCGATACCATAGAGGCAGTTGCCGGGGCGCACCATATCCAGAAACGCGGGCGGGAAGTTGGAAACGGCGAGGCTGCTGGCGGCGTGCCGCAATCCGAGATTGATCCCTTTCCGCTTCGCTTCGTCATGGATTTTCTTCAAGCGCTCGATCTGGAGCGCGTCGTGATCAATGTCTTCCGTGAGGGTGGTGAACACGCCCGTAATCTTTATATCGGGCATGGCCGCCGTTTTATCTATGAACGGCGCCGCCTGATCGTAAGGAACACCAACGCGTCCCAGTCCCGTATCGACTTTGAGATGCACTCTCGCCTGCGTTTTCCGCTCGCGGGCGGCCTCGGCGAGCCAATCCACCGTGGAAGAGAACACAGACTGCGTTATTTCATTGCTCACGAGGAGTCCGGCTTCCTGGCGAGTAAACGGACCAAAATTTAAAATCTCG
>CAZSMW010000294.1:0-2032 GCA_964607985.1 uncultured Eubacteriales bacterium | reverse complement strand
ATAAACTGGCCGAACCCTTCTTTTTTCTACAGCCGCCGCATCGGCCGCTCGCCGCAGGGATACGTGACGAGGGACGGGTCCGTTAGTTTCCCGGACCGTTCCACGATCCTCGGCGCCTTCAAGCTGACCGGGAAAGTGGGGAACGGCTGGAACGTCGGGTTCGTCAACGCCCTGACGTCCCGCGAATACGCGGAAGTGGATTCGTTCGGGTCTCGTTATAAAGAGGAAGTCGAGCCGTTCTCCTATTACGGCGCGTTCCGGGCGCAGAAGGACATCCATGAGGGCCAGAGCGGCTACGGCGTCATCGCCACGGGCGTCTTTAGGGACCTTCGCGATCAGGGCCTCGAAGGGATCCTCAACAAGAACGCCTTGAGCGCCGCGTTCGACGGCTGGGCCTTCCTGGACAAGAAGAGGCTCTGGGTCCTCGGCGGCTGGGTCGGAGGCACGCGCGTCGAGGGGAGCCGAGAGGATATCTTCAGGCTCCAGAATTCCTCCATGCATTACTATCAGCGGCCGGACGCGACCCATGTCAAGCTCGATCCCGAGGCCGCTTCGCTCTCCGGATGGGGCACGCGTTTCCATCTGGCCAAGCAGCAGGGGAGTTTCCTCTTCCTGGCTTCCTTCGGCGCTCTTTCCCCCGGCTTCAATCCGAACGACATCGGATTTCAATACAACAGCTCCGACAAGATCAACTACAGCATCCTCCCGGCCTATCAATGGACGAAGCCGGGCAAGGTCTTTCGGAACGTCCTCATCATCGGCGGACCGTTCGGGAACTACAATTTCGGGGGAACCAAGATCTGGGAGGGGGCCCTGGTTTCGGTCGAGGGCCAGTTCCTGAACTACTGGGGATTCAATGTCATGGTCGCTTATAATCCCAAAACCACCAGCGATAGCCTGACCCGGGGCGGCCCGCTTGCGGCGATCCCATCCGGTTACCAGCTCGATCTCCGGCTCAGCAGCGACAGCCGGAAGGCTGTCATCCTGGAATGGCAGAGCTCCATCTATCGGCGGCCCGGTGAAGGGCAGGAAGTCTCGGGCGGCCCGAGCTTGCGATGGAAGCCGAGGACGAACATCAACCTGTCCTTCAGGCCCCAATATTCCAGAAGCACCAGCCAGGTCCAGTGGGTGACCCGCATCCCCGATCCGCTTATGACATCGACCTTCGGCACCCGCTATGTATTCGGACGCATTGACCAGAAGATGATCTCCAGCGAGGTCCGGCTCAACTGGATCTTCACGCCCAAGTTGAGCCTCCAGCTCTACCTCCAGCCGTTCATCGCCGTGGGCCAATACGAACAATTCAAGGAGCTCGCCCGGCCGAAGGCTTATGCCTATCACGTCTTTGGCGATGCGCCTTCGACGATCGCTTACGCGGACGGAAAATACACGATCGACCCCGACGGGCAGGGGCCCGCCAAGCCGTTCTCCTTTTGGAACCCGGACTTCAATATGAAATCCCTGCGCGGGACCGCGGTCCTGAGGTGGGAATACTTCCCCGGTTCGCTAATCTATCTCGTCTGGACTCAGAACCGGGCGGATTATGCCAATCCGGGCGATTTACGCCTGGGACGGGACTTCGGCGACCTCATGCGGGCGCCCGGCGACAACATCTTCCTCATCAAGGTGTCGTATCGCTGGAATATGTAAGAGGTTCGCTTTTATTTCGTATGGGTCATAGGGGGGATATGTATTCAAGGCCTTCGATTGCATCGGCGCGTCTGTTGAAATAGAATGGAAAAAGGGTGAACTTCATGAAAAGCTATAAAACAAAAGACTTGTTCGTCATGGCAGGACTTCTGGCGTTCTTGACATTTTCCATTCCGGCCCGGGCCGCGGCCGATGAAAGGACCCCGGGCGTCGAGAGGATCGAAAAGGCGATCCAAGTCCTCCGCGAGATGGTGGACCTTCCCGAGGAGGGCCTCCCCCCGAGACTTCTCGAGAAATGCCACGGGATCGCCGTCATTCCGGGCGTCATCAAGGTGGCCTACGGCTTCGGCGGCCAATATGGTCGGGGGCTCATCGTCATCCG
>CAZSMW010000293.1:0-5778 GCA_964607985.1 uncultured Eubacteriales bacterium | reverse complement strand
CCCAAACCATAGATGATCTCCGGGATGCCCTTCCTGAGTTCCCGGTGATGGTCGATCTTGGCGAATCCGAGGTCCTGGTAGGGGTAATCCTTGAGGTGTTCGATGGCCTCCTCTGGGGAAAGTCGGTGCTCATAGACCTTTTTCAGGATGTCCTCAAAATAGTTTTTCACCCGCTCATTCTATCACAGGGCTGTGAAACCGTCTATTCCATAACCCTTTCAGGAAGCATCTCATCTCTTCTTGTGTGATTAGGTGTTGTCTGGAAGCCGACGGGGCCCCCCTCCGCTACGGGGGCTTCGGGCGGCATCCAGTGCCGCCCAGTAAGAATTTGGCTGTTATTGACTCAATCTCACGAAAAGAGATGCTCCCATCCTTCCATAACCCTTCGCGATGTACTAGAATAGGCTCCCGGGTTTTGAGCTGGAAAAAATGGAAAAAAGGACGATCGGGAAGGAACTGAACTTCAGGGGGATCGGGATCCATTCGGGCAAGGTCGTGGATCTGGCCCTGAAGCCGTCCGAGTCGGGAGAGATCGTCTTCCGGAGGACCGACATGGACGGCCTCGAGATCCTTCTTGACCCCCGGTCCACGGGCGCCCGCAACAGTTCATACCTGGCTGCGGGGGACTGCCGGATCCAGACCGTCGAACACCTCCTGGCCACTCTGTCCGGCTTCGGAGTGGACAGCCTTCTCATCGAGGTCGGAGGCGGGGAGGTCCCGATCCTCGACGGGAGCGCCCGGCCCTTCGCTGAAGCCCTGGCCGGGACGGGAACCCGCCCGGTCGGCCTCGGGAGGAAAGTCCTCAAGGTGCTCAAACGTTTTGTCATCGAAGCCGGAGGGGCCTCCTTAGAGGTCCTGCCGGACCCCGGATTCCAAGTTTCCTATTTCATTGATTTCGACCATCCCGTCGTCGGCAAGCAGGAGATCGACCTCAAGGTGACGGAAGGGACCTTCCGCGTCGGGATCGCCCCGGCCCGGACGTTCGGCTTCCTTAAGGATGTGCCCGAACTCCGGAGGCAGGGGCTGGCTTTGGGCGGGTCCTTCGCGAATGCGATCATCTTGGACGCCGAAAAGGTCGTCAACGGCCCCCTCCGCTTCCCGGATGAGTTCGTTCGCCATAAGGTCCTGGACCTCGTCGGTGACCTCTATCTCCTCGGATGCCCTGTTTCCGGACGGTTCGTGGCCCGGAAGGCCGGGCACGGGCTCCACCTTCAGGCCGTCAAGTTCCTCCTCGACCACCCGGAATACGGAGAATATAGGGAATAACCGGGCATCAGACCGCCGCCGATTGAGGAGGCGCAAGAATCCTATCGGCAATTTCGGCGACTTCGCTTGTCAAGTCTGTCGAGATGTTGTAGAATAAATCCCACAAAATATTTATTGATAATTGATAACGGAGTTGCCAGTGAGCGAACAGAAACAAAAAAAGGACGAATACCAGAAAGCCTTGGCCGCGTTCGGCCAGGCCATGAAGGATTTCCATAAGGGGGAGATGGAAAAGGCCGCCTCCGGGCTCAAGTCTTTCATCGAGAAATTTGCCGAGGAACATGAACTGGTCGACCGGGCCCGGATCTATGTCGCCATCGCTACGAAGCGGCCTAAGAAAGAGACCGTCCAAATCAAAACGTTCGAAGACCATTTCCATTATGCCGTATACAAGATTAATTCCGGGGACCTCGACGGGGCCCTCAATCTCCTCGAAAAAGCTCTGGAGTTCAAGACCGACGAAGCCAAGGTCCATTACCTCATTTCCGACGTCCGCTGCCGGCTCGGACAGACCGACGAGTGCCTGGATTCTCTGAAGAAGGCCATTCAGAAAGACAAGCTCTTTGCCATCCTGGCCCAGAACGAGGCCGATTTCGCGCCTCTCTGGGAAGACAAGAGGTTCAAAGTCATCACCCGTCCGGCATGAACACGAAACCTATTGTCCTCATCCTGGCCGGAGGGAAAGGCTCCCGCTTCAGATCGAGGACGCCCAAGGCCCTTCACCCCATTCTCGGCAAGCCCATGGCGGCGCTCGTTCTCGATGCCGTTCGGGCGTTGAAGCCGTCCCGGACCATCGTGGTCACGGGAGACTGGAGCGAGGAGCTCACGCGTTCCTTTACGGGCGCGGGAGTTGACCTCATCCGGCAGAAGGAAGACCTCGGGACGGTAGAAGCCGTCCTTTCCGCGAGGCGCGCCCTGACGCCTGAGACCGAAAGAGATGTCCTTGTCGTCCAATCCAACCTCCCTTTGCTCACAGGTCCCACCCTGAAAGCGCTCCTCAGGACACATAGGAAACGCGGATATTCCGTGACCGCGCTCCGCGCGCCGGGGACCCCTTTCGATATCCCCCCTGTGGGTTTGCCCGGCGCCGTCTGCGCGTTTAAAGCCCGCGATCTCCTGAAGGCTTTGAGTAAGATCCGTCGTCAAGGCGGCGGCCCTTTCCCGTTGAGCGAAGCTTTAGGGGTGTGCCAAACCCGGAAAGCCGAGGAACTTTTCGAGGTCCGGACGCGTCACGATATGGCCATGGCCGCGGCCTTCCTCCACGCCCGGAAGATCCGCGCCCTTGCCCTCAAAGGTGTTTCCTTCCTGGATCCTGCCTCGACCTGGATCGACCTCGACGTTCGCGTTGGCCAAGAGACGGTGATCTATCCCTCCGTCATCATCGAGGGGAATTCCCGGATCGGGAGGGACTGCCGCATCCATTCCTTCGTCCATATCCGGAATGCCCGGATCGGGGACCGGGTTAAGATCTTCGGCTCGACCGACATCGAAGACTGTATCCTCGAGGACGATTCCCAGGCGGGGCCTTTCTCCAGACTGAGGCCTAAGACCGTGGTCCGGGCCGGGGCCCGCGTCGGGAACTTCGTCGAGATGAAGAACACGGTCTTCGGCCCGCGCTCCAAGGCGCTCCACCTGAGCTATCTCGGCGACAGCGAGGTCGGAGAGGACGTGAACATCGGCGCCGGAACGATCACTTGCAACTATGATGGGGTCCGGAAGAACAGGACGATCATCGAGGACGGTGTGTTCATCGGCTCCGGGACCGAGCTCGTTGCTCCGGTCAAGATCGGGAAGAAAGCCTATGTGGCCGCCGGGTCCACGATCACTAAGGACGTCGGGCCCGAAGCCCTGGCCGTCGCTCGGGCCCGCCAGTTCGAAAAGCCGGGCTGGGTCCGACGGAAAAGAAGATAAGGGCTACCGTCCCCCGGTCTTCTGTTTCTCGTATCTCCTGACATAGGCGAGTCTCTGGACGGCCGTGATGTTGGAGCCGAGGGCGATGAAGGCCAGGACGGCGGTCATGGCGGGGTCATAGATCCTGAAGGCGAGGCCGAAGGCGGTCCCGGCGAAAAGCAGGATGAGCCGCTCGGCCCTCTGCATGATGCCCAGTTTACAATCTATGCCGAGCCCTTCGGCCCGGGCTCGAGTGTAGCTGACCATCGTGGATCCCAGGAAAGCGCAGAAGATCACCCAGAGGGTCCATCGCGTCCGGAAGTGATAGGCGAGGCCCATGTACATGAAGAATTCCGTATAGCGGTCGAAGCTCGAATCCAGGATCGCCCCGAAGATGCTCTTCCTGTTGGAGTTCGCGGCGACCTTGCCGTCTAGGATGTCAAAGACACCGCAGAAAAGGATGAAGACCAGGGCCCATACCGGGCGGTCCAGAAAATAAAAGAGCCCGACGCCCAATCCCGCCGCGAAGCCGAGGTAGGTCAGTGTGTTGGGATGGATGCGGAGCTTGACGAATAGGATCGACACCTTGTCAAAAAAGCTCAGGATTCGGATAATCAATCTTTCGGGCAGGAACCGGAACGCCTTTTCGCTCGGACTGTTCGTCGCCATGCTCGGACCTCTGATGAATAAGCCCAAATCATAGAACCAACGCCCTCGAAAATCAAGCATCTCCCTCCAATAATAATGCCGATGGGATTCTTTCTTCTCATGTGATCAGCAGCGCGCCGGCGAACATGAGTGCGATGGAGGCCAGCTTGAGGAGCACCGTGGATGCTCCGGTTTCTTCTTTCAGGACGCCGGGCAGGAACCGGCTGAGGAGCAGGGCGAAAACGAGGACGAAGAACGGCTGGAGGGAGTTCAGTGCGGTGACCAGCGTGACGGGCCCGAGCGAGACGGCCGCGACACTGCAGAGGGTCGCGGCCAGGGCGAAGATCTCGTTGGCCGACATGACCCCGATGACCTTGAGGCCGTGATCGCGGACGGCGGCCTTGAGGTCGGACCGGCGGCGGATGAGCAACGGGATGAGGAGGATGAACGTCCACAACCGGACCAGGGCGAACGCCGTCCAGAAGTCCGACCCCTTCAAAGCCTGTTTTACGGCGATCATGTAGAGCGCGAGCACGAAGGCTGCCAGGATCATCAGCCGGAAGGCTTTCCCCGGCCGGAACAGGGCGCCGGGTCTTGAGTTGATCAGAATGGCCCCGGCCATGAGCAGAAGGATTCCGGCATACTCTCCCGCCCCGAGTCGTTCGCCCAGGAAAACCCAAGCCAGGACCGAAACGAAGAGCGGCGAGAGATAGAAAAGCGGAACGACCCTGGAGATCTCTTCGGACCTGGCGGCCAGAAAATAAAGGGCCGACATCAGGACGTAGAAAAAACCGGCTGCCCCGGCCGTGAGGACGATCTTCCAGGAAAGCGGTGAGAAACCGCGGGTGACAAAGATGACGGGCGCGGGCACAAGGCCGGTGAGGCCGAGGATGAGAAGGAGCACGATCGGCTTCAGCCTCCAGCGGGACAGCACGAACTTGTCCATCATGTTGACCATGGCCATGGAGAACGCGTAGAGGACGGATAAAACGGCCCACATTTTGATCTGGGCGATTATAGCAAAAAGTCAGGGTCAAACCTACAATATTAACAAAAGCCGAAATTGCTGATAGGAAGCGAGTCGGAATTCCGGGCATCATTAGAAGTCGGCGTCATTGCTTGAGAAGAAAGAATCCTATCGGCATTTTTGGGACAAAACCTACGTGACTTGTTGAGTTTAACAAGAAGTTGGGTTTGACCATGTTCGCGACATAAGGTAAAATGATGTCGATCGTCGCAGGAATGAAAAGATGGGAAACAAACTGAATCCAAGGAATATTCCGAAGAACGGAAAGGTCTATGTCTGGGAAGGAACCTATGCCATGGTCAAGGCCGAACGGCCGTGTCGCGGGGCGGCCGCCATCATCCGCGATCGGAAGGAGATCACCTGCCTCGTCGAGGAATCCAGGCTCCGGCCCGCGGGCCTTCTGGCCGTCGACGCGGGATGGAAGGTCATCACCTTCGACATGATCCTTCCGTTCGGGCTCATCGGCTTCCTGGCCCGCGTTTCCGGCGCGCTGGCCAAAGCGGGCATCAGCATCTGCGCGCTCTCCTCCTATTCGACCGATCACATTCTGGTCAAAGCAGAGAACCTGAAAAAAGCCCTTGCCTGCATGGAAAAGCTGGGGTTCATGGTCGATAGGATGAAACGATGACGGCCCTGGTTTCGCTCGGCGAGATCAAGGACGCGCTCCTTCGGATCGATCCCATCCCGCTGATCGAAGAAGGCTTCAAAGCCTATTCGCGCGGCGAGGTCGTCGTGCCGCCGATCGGCGAAATGATCTTCGAGGACCCGCCGGGCGAAGTCCACATCAAATACGGCTATATCAAGGGCGATGACTATTATGTTATCAAGATCGCTTCAGGGTTCTATGGGGACAAGAGGCCCGGCATCTCCTTGCCCAACGGGATGATGCTTCTGTTCAGCCAAAAAACGGGAGAGCCGAAGGCCATCCTTCTCGACGAAGGCCACCT
>CAZSMW010000292.1:0-8879 GCA_964607985.1 uncultured Eubacteriales bacterium | reverse complement strand
TCCCCTGTTTTCCGATGACCTTGCCAAGGTCCTCTTGGGCGACCTTGAGTTCAAGAATGGTAGTCTGTTCCCCCTCAAGCAGGGACACCTGAACTTTGTCCGGGTTGTCGACGAGCGCTTTGGCGATCATTTCTACAAGTTCTTTCACGGTGACCTCCTTTAAGGTTTTGCCTCTTGCTTGACTTTCCGGGTCTTGGTAACTCTACGTAAAAGAGATTCAACGGTCTTTGACGGCCGCACGCCTTTGCCGAGCCAGGATTTCACCTTTTCCTGGTCGATCTTGATGCCCGCGGGCTCCGTTATTGGGTTGTAGGTACCAACGGTGTCCAGGGCCTGGCTCTGCCGGGCCTTTTCCGAATCCATGACCACGATCCGGTAAAAAGGTTTTTTCTTCGCTCCAAATCTCATCAGTCTCATACTCAACATGTTATACCGCTCTTGTAAGTAAAATGATTGGAAATAATAACGGAATTCAAGGCGCAAGTCAAATCATTTTCTGAGGGGGTCCCCCGTTTTCGCCCATTATCCCCCAAAAATTGCCGATAGGGTTCTTTCTTCTCAAACGATGACGATGATTTCTGGTATTTTTGGGAATCCCGGCAATGATTGACTTCCCTCCGGCCTTTGTCTAGAATCCGGGGCGTTAAGCCCTGAGAGAGACCGTGCTACAACAGGACCGGAGAAATGGGCTGCGTCAGATGGCCAGGTTTCTTCTTCTGGCAAGCGCCGGAGCCTTCGTCATTTCTTTCTTCCTGAAGAACAGGCTTCCGGATAAGAGCGCGATCCTGCCTTCCCTCCGCCAGGACCCCATCCAGACCGACACCGACCTCCCCGGGCCGTTTGACGTCACCCGGAAGGGCGTCACTTATCTGGTGGAACCGGTCTTTAACTACGAGCTGTGGGGCATGGTCGTCTCCTATCACCACGCCGATTCCTTCGTGGACCTCGCCCACGAGATGTGGAACGATTACGTCAACATCAAGGATGTCTGCGTCATTTGGGGGAAGAATGTCGAGACCGGGGTCTACAGACAGATGAAATTCCGGAGCCGTGACTTCACCTGTTTCTACCGGTACCCGGACCAGGAGGCCGGGACCTTGTTTTCGGCGGACTGCCTGTCGAACAATCATCTGTTGGGGGCCGATCCGGTCGTGAGCCGGGCGATCCTCAAGGCGAGGAAGGGGGACCAGATCCACCTCCGCGGCTGGCTCGTCTCCTACGGGCAGAAGGACACGTCCTTCCGGCGCGGCACGAGCACCGTGAGGACGGACCAAGGCAACGGCGCCTGCGAGACGGTCTTCGTCAAGGAGTTCGAAGTCCTCAAGCCGGCCAACCTCGAGATGCGCGCCCTGAACAAGATCTCGATCGCCCTGATTGGCCTGTGCACCGGTGTCCTATTTATTCTCTGAGCCCTGCGACCGGCACACGGCATCAAAGGAAAGACTCCTTGACAATTCTCCCGTTATCCGGAAGTATGGCGTTTGCGAATGACCCCATCAAGGCTCCGTCTAAAAATCGATCATTGGAACTTCAGGCGCCGGGAGGAATGCCGGACATTGCTCCGCTGGTTGGCCCCCCGGCCGGAAGAGAGGATCCTCGATATCGGGTGCGGGGACGGCTATTATGACGCCCTGATCGCCGAGTCCGGAGCTTACGTCGTGGGGATCGATGTCCGCCCCGAACGGCTGAGGATCGCGGGATCCGGGAATCAAAACGATCGGACGGAGTATCATTTTGTGGACGCTGAACGCATGGGATTTGAAGAGGCGTCTTTTGACAAGGCCCTAAGTCTGTGTGTCATGGAACACCTTCGGGACGACTTACGAGTCATGGGCAATGTTTTCAGGGTTTTAAAACCCGGGGGATTTTTCGTTTTTTCGGCGGACAGTCTATCAAACCCGGAGCTTAGCCCGCCTGTACGTTTCCGCCACAAGGAACGTTACGGGGTCAATAACTATTACAGCGTCGAGACCATCCGTCCCAAACTCGAGGCGACAGGTTTCGAGCTAAGAGAGGTTCGATATATCCTGACCACTCCGCTGAGCTTATCTTTGGTCCGTTTTTCCTGGCGGCTCGAACGACTCCCCCACGCCCTTAAGTTCATCTATCTCTTGGGCTGTCTCGGGTTAAATACGATAGGTAAAATCGGTTCCGATATTTCCGAACACTTCGCAGGCCGTTCCGACAGCGGTCTGACATTGCTCGTCACGGCCCAAAAGCCCCTGACTTTCTTATAGAATTAAAATATGGACGAAATCGTGCGCAGGATCCGATCGCTGCTTTCGCAGTCCATGCTCCGCGATCGGGCTGCCGCGGGGCGCAGGCTCTCCATGATCCTTCAGAAGGGCCGCCGTCCCGCCGAGAGCCCGGCCCTGCTTGAAGACCTGGGGGCCATCGAAAAAGGACTTGAGGCGTCCGTCCGGGAAAGGCGCGTCCGTTTCGAGCGAAGGCCGCGCGTTCATTATCCGGGGGAGCTGCCGATAACGGCAGCGCGGCCCGAGATCGTCAACGCCATCCGGCGCCACCCCGCGGTCATCATTTCGGGCGAGACGGGCTGCGGCAAAAGCACCCAGATCCCCAAGATGTGCCTGGAGGCGGACCGGGGGATCGCCGGCCGGATCGCCTGCACCCAGCCCCGGAGGATCGCCGCCGTCACCATCGCCCACCGCATCGCCGAGGAGATGGGCGAGCCCCTCGGCCGGTCGGTCGGCTACAAGATCCGTTTTCAGGACAAGAGTTCGCGCGAGGCGTACGTCAAAATCATGACCGACGGCATGCTTCTCTCCGAAACGCGGTCCGATCCCCGCCTCTACGAATACGATACGCTGATCATCGACGAGGCCCACGAGCGGAGCCTCAACATCGACTTCCTCCTCGGGATCGCCAGGACGCTCCTGGACGTCCGACCGGAACTGAAGCTCGTCATCACATCGGCGACCCTCGACACAGAGAAATTCTCGGCGGCCTTCGGTAACGCTCCCGTCATCCACATCGGCGGCCGCCTGTATCCCGTCGACGTCGAGTATATGCCTCCGGAATCCGCTCCGGACGACACCGATTACGTCGATCACGCGGTCCGAGCCGTCGAGAAGCTCAAGTCGAGGCGTCAGCCCGGCGACATCCTCGTCTTCATGCCGACCGAGCAGGACATCCTCGAGGCATGTGAGCGACTGGAGGGCAAGAGATTTCCGGGCGTTACGGTCCTGCCCCTCTACGCGAGGCTGCCGGGAACGCAACAGGGCCGCGTCTATTCGGTCAAAGGACCGAAGATCGTCGTGGCCACGAACGTGGCCGAGACCTCCCTGACGATCCCCGGCATCCATTACGTCGTCGATACGGGCCTCGCCCGCATCTCCCAGTACCAGCCTGGGACCCGGATCCACAGCCTGCCCATCAGCCCGATCTCCCGGTCGAGCGCCGACCAGAGGCTGGGACGCTGCGGCCGCGTCGAGGCCGGACTCTGCGTCAGGCTCTTCTCGCAAGAGGACTACGAGTCGCGGCCCCAGTTCACGCCGCCCGAGATCGTCCGCTCGAACCTGGCGGAGGTCATCCTGCGGATGATCGACCTCGGTCTCGGCCATCCCTCCGAGTTCCCCTTTGTGGACCGGCCCCAGACGAAGAGCGTCAAGGACGGCTATGACGCCCTCGTCGAGCTCGGCGCCATCACCGGAAAAGGGCGGGACTTCGCCCTGACGCCCCTCGGCCGGCGGATGGCGCCCATGCCCCTCGACCCCCGGATCTCGCGGATGCTCCTCGAAGCCGACAAAGAGGCGTGCCTGAGCGAAGTGGCCGTCATCGCCGCCGTCCTCAGCATCCGCGACCCAAGGGAGAGGCCTCCCGACAAAGCCGCCCAAGCGGACCAGGCCCAAGCCGTTTTCCGGCACCCCGATTCCGATTTCCTGACGCTCCTCAACATCTGGGACCAATACCAGCGGGCCCGGAAAGAGCTCGGGTCCCAGAACAAGCTGAAGAAATACTGCCTCGAGAACTTCCTCTCCTTCCCCCGCATCAGGGAATGGGGCTTCGTCCATGACCAGATCCTCTCCATCCTCGAGGAGCAGCGGATCGTCCCGAAGCGCCGGGAACGGTACGAGATCTCCAAAGGGCTTTACGCCGGGATCCACCGGTCCATCCTGAGCGGTTTCCTTTCCAATATCGCCGCCCACAAGGAGAAGAGCATGTACGCCGCGGCCAAAGGCCGGGAGGTCATGGTCTTTCCCGGATCGACGCTCTTCGGCAAGTCCAGACCCTGGATCGTCGCGGCCGAGATGGTCCAGACGTCACGCCTCTTCGCCCGGACGGCCGCCGGGATCGACCCTGAGTGGCTCGAGGAGGTCGGCGGAAACCTCTGCCGCTATTCCTATTCCGATCCGAGGTGGGACGAAGAGAGGGGGGAAGTGCGGGCCAAGGAGAAAGTCTCGCTTTACGGCCTGGAGATCGTTTCCGGTCGCGATGTCTCTTACGGCCGCATCGCCCCGGACGAGGCCCATGAGATCTTTGTCCGTGCGGCTCTTGTGGAAGGAGGCGTCGCCGAGCCGCCCGCCTTCCTCAAGCACAACCTCGAGCTTGTCGGGAAGGTGTCCGAAATGGAGGAGAAGCTCCGCCGCCGCGACATCATGGTGAGCGAAGTGGAAATGGCGAGCTTCTATTCGGACCGGCTCCCGGGTGTCTCGGACATCCGCACGCTGGAGCAAAAGATCCGCAAAGCGGGCGGGGACGCCTTCCTCCGGATGACCGAAAAGGACATCATGCTCGTCAATCCCGACGAGGAGCGCGTCGCGGCCTTCCCGGACGCGGTGGATGTCGATGGTCGGCGCTTCCGGGCGGCTTACAGGTTCGCGCCCGGCGAGGAGGCCGACGGCGTAACACTGAAAGTCCCGGCCGCCCTGATCAAGAGCATCCCGGCTGAGCCGCTCGAGTGGGGTGTCCCTGGCCAGTTCCGGGAAAAAGTCGCTGCCCTGGTCAAGGGCCTCCCCAAGCGGTACAGGAAGCTCCTCCTGCCCGCGGCCGAGAAAGCGGAGACGATCGCCAGGGAGATGGAGCCGAACGACCCGTCGATGTTCACCGCCCTTTCGCGGTTCGTCAAGCGCCGGTTCCAGGTGGACATCCCGGCGGCCGAGTGGGCCAAGGCGGAGATCCCCCTTCATCTCCGAATGCGGGTGGCGATCACGGACCACGAAGGACGGGAGATCGCGGCCGCCCGGAACCTTGACATCCTGCGCAAGGCCGCAGCGCCGTCAGCCGTCCCGGCGGACTCGCCGGCCTGGAAGAACGCCCGAGAGCGGTGGGAAAGGACCGGCCTGACATCCTGGGACTTCGGACCGCTCCCGGAAACGGTCGCCGCCGGCCCCTATACAGTCGCGTTCCCCGGGCTCGAGGCTGGAGAAAAGGGTGTGGACCTCTTGCTCTTCAGGAGCCGGGAAGAGGCGCTGGCCGGCCATGTCAAGGGCGTCGAAGCCCTGCTCGCCCCCCGCTTCTCGAAGGACCTGGAGTTCGTCAAACGGTGCCTGGTGTTGCCCGAAGAACATGAGCCGGCCGCGCTCTTCTTCGGCGGGAAGGCCGCCGTCATGAAAGCCATGGCCGAAGCCCTCAAAAGGGAGGTATTCCGAAAGAACGTCCGGAGCCGGGAGGAATTCGACGCGCTCGCGGGCGGCGCCGTCCGCGACCTTTTCGCCAAGGGAACGGAGCTCCGCGACTTGGTGATCCGGGTCCTCGACGCGTCCAAGAAGGTCCGGCAGGGCCTGCCGAAAGCCGCGTCCATAACCTCGTCATTCGGCAGTCTTCGCCGTCCGGCTGGGGCCGCGGAGTCCATCAAGGCCGAGCTCGAGAGGCTTGTTCCCGCGGATTTTCTCAAGGTCCTTCCGATGGACCGTTTTCGCCGTCTGCCCCGCCGGCTTGAAGCCCTTCGGATCCGGGCCGAGCGGGCCAAGTATGATCCCGAAAAGGACCGAAAAAAAGAGGACCAGGTCGAACCCTACGAACTCGCACTGGGGCGTCTGAGAAAAGGGTTCGCCAAGGACACGTCGCCTGAAAAGAAAGCGGCCGGCGACGAGCTCCAGGAAATGATCGAAGAGTTCCGGATCTCCCTTTTCGCCCCCGAGGTCAAGACCGCCTTCCCCATCTCCCCCAAGCGCCTGGCGATCAAGATTAAAGAAATCGAGGCAATGGACTGACGTCGTTATTTTCGTCGCCGGCACCGTGACGCCAGCGCCCGCTCGTAATCTTCAGGCGTATCGATGTCAAGGAGCACCCGCAAGGACCTGGTCCTCACTTCGAGGACGTCTTCAGGGTGATCGCGCATGAGCTGTCTCAGTCCGATTTCCGGATCCAGGGTCTTGATCTCATTCCTGTATTTAAGGTCGATGAGGACGGGGTGGCCGCGGCGGTCGCCGTGAACCGGAAGGACGATCCCCTTCCCCGTATTGTCGTAAGCGCGGATGAGCCGGTTGATCATCCCGGGGTGAGGGGGCGGCTGGTCGCCGAGGAAAAAAAGGACAGCCCGCGCACCATGAGGGACGGCTTCCAATCCCCGCTGTATCGACGACAGCATGCCCCGCGCGGAATCCGGATTGAACACCGTTCGCAGGTCATATTTCGCGATCACCGGCTCTATATCGTCCCGAGCGGCACCCAGGACGACAAGAATTTCTTTTGCGCGAGACCTGCCCACGCGGTCGATGATCGCCTCGATCAGCGTCCGCTTTCCCCACGGCAGGAGGGGTTTGACTCTCCCCATCCTCTCGGATTTCCCGGCCGCCAAGATGATGGCCTGGATCATTTTCGGTGGCCTTTCTTTTCCGCGTTCCGTCGCCTCTCCAGGGCGAGTTCGGCTGCGATACTGACGGCGATCTCCTGGACCGTTTTCGAGCCGATGGGCAGGCCGACGGGGGCGTGGACCCTGTCGAACTGCGGGGGCGTCGCCCATCGCTTGGCGAGGAACTCCCGGCGCATGATAGCGATCTTCGTCCGGCTTCCGACCAGCCCGATATAACCCGCGTTCGAACGAACACAGACGCGCAGGGCTTCGGCGTCGTGCTCGTGCCCCCGGGTGGCGATCACGATATAAGTGTCCTGCGTGAACGAGACCGTTCTGAGCGCCTTCGCAAAGTCCGCCCGGATGATACGGTCGGCGTCCGGGAGATTTTTTCGATTGGCGAACCGGCGCCGGTCATCAATGACCGTGACCTCGAAATCCAGGAGGAGGCCGAGATGAGAGACGGCCCGTCCGATGTGCCCGGCCCCGGCAATGACCAGACGGGACGGTGGAAAGACCGGCTCTATAAACAAAAGCTCTTCTTCCACCGCGCCCGAGTCGCGCCCGACGCGGACCTTCGCCAGCCGGGGCACGCCGTCAGAAAACGAATCGACAATCTCATTGTCAAGGGGCGAACGGGCCTTCGCCGCGATCCAGTCCCGCTTCAGGGCGATGCGGCCGCCCGACCAGAGTGTCACCATCGTCGCCAGGACACCCGGCCGGCCGGCGTCGAGAGAGCGTGCCAGCTCGTCGAAGACGTTCTTATGTTTTTCGGGGCACGGGTCGATGAGGACCCTGACCTCGCCGCCGCAGATGCCGCTCTCCCCCGCGACCTTCCCTTTCAGGCTGTATTCGGCAACGAGCGGCGCGGCCTTCCGGAGCGCGGAGGCCGCTTTTTTCCGGACGTTCGCCTCGATCGCCCCGCCTCCCACCGTTCCCGCGATGAGCTTTTTCGACGTGAACAGCGCGAAGGCGCCAGCCCCCTGGGGCGCGGAACCTTTCGCTTCCAGCACGACAGCCAGGGCGAAGCGTTGCTTCTTTTTCACAAGCTCGGAGATTTTCATATAAATATGCGGCATTTCCGGATCCCTTGCTTTTTATTAATAAGGACTCTCTTCCATTTCGTGTGGACTGGGTCAATAGCTTGGACGGGACGGCCCTCGCTCCCCTTCAGGTTTTTTACGCCGTTCCCGAACCGCCCTTCTCGGCGCCTTCAGAACTCGCATACCAGATCTTCCATCTATTCGTGTTCTGTTAAATGGGGCCTAAATAAAGTCCCCATTTTGACATTGCGGCGTCTCTGTTCTCTTGAGCAAGCTCAGACATCTTCAGGCGCAGGGTCCCCTCGAAGGCCGGCCCGGGAAGGCTAAACCTTCAAGGTCCGCTCAGCCCATCCCGTCCAAGCCCCCAGCCACACCAAACGTAAGAGAACCTTAATAATTAACACAAAGCTCGTTGCATGAAAAGAAAGTGTTTGAAAAATCGGAAAAAACGACCGGTTCTCTGTTATAATTGAAACATGAAGAGGGTCGTTCGCATCTCGGATTTTCGCAATGCAGAAAAGCGTGACACCGAGTACTGGAAAAAGGCGTCACCAGAAGAGAAGCTCGACACCCTCCAATCCTTAAGGGAGATCTATTTCCAACTAAAAAATGAGAATCGAAAAGGATTTCAAAGAGTTTATCGCATTATTAAACACAAATAAGGTTCGTTATATGATTGTCGGGGGCTTCGCCTTCAGCTTTCATGCCGAACCCAGGTTCACCAAAGACATTGATATTTTTATCCTAGCGAACATCCCCAACTCGAGGAGAATCCTGAAATCCATCGAAGACTTCGGCTTCACTAAATCCGGCCTCACAAAAGATGACTTTATCGCCCCCGGCAGGGTCATCCAGCTAGGCCATGCGCCGGTTAGAATCGATATCGTCACATCCATCGACGGTGTTGAATTCGCCGCCGCGTGGAAAAAGCGGGTCACGAGCAACTACGGGGGAGTTCCAGCTTTCTTTATCTCTAAGAATGACCTGATCAAGAACAAGCTTTCCTTGAAGAGACCACAGGATCTGGTCGATGTCCGGCGGCTAAGAGAGATCTGAAAAGGGGGTCGGCCATGAATCGAACG
>CAZSMW010000291.1:0-7069 GCA_964607985.1 uncultured Eubacteriales bacterium | reverse complement strand
GAAATACGAACATCTCAGGACGAAGGTTGACGAGCGGGAATATGCCCTGCGGCTTGCCGCGGGGAACCGCTCGTCGGGGGATCCAAGAGGGTGTGCCCCCTTGGTCGCAGGGCGCGGGTCCATGCCCCGCCCGAGAAAGGGAGGCAGGGAGCGAAGCGACCGTTGGAAGGGGGAAACGCGAAGCGGGTTCCCCCTCCAAGTTGACTCCGGAGAGAGGATGGGCTATAAAATGATTGGATAACCCCATGAACCCGGAAAGAGAAAAATACCTGACGATCTTCGAAACCATCCCCAACCCCGTTTTTATCCTCGACGTCGAGGGCCGGATCGAAAACGTCAATAACGCCGCGTTCGATCTCTTCCGTGACGTCCTGCCCGCCGGAGTGAGCTATTACGGCAAAGCCCATATCTCCGGGGTTCTGCCGTGGCTGAAAGAGGACCTCGAGGCGTTCGTCGGGAAGGAAGACCTCGAGACTACGTTCGAGAAGGACGTCGAGACCCGAAAAGGGCTCATCCACTTTCAGATCAAGCTGAAACGCATGCCGGACCTCTACGAGAAATTCGTCGGGACGATCATCATCCTGAATGACATCTCCTACCTCAAACAGGCGGAGAGGACTGTGGCCAGGGCCCGTGATTTTCATCTGACCCTCTTTGAAGAGTTCCCCGCCCAGATCTGGAGGGCGGGAATCGACGGCAAATGCAACTACGTCAATAAGGCCTGGCTCTCGTTCACCGGGAAGAAAATTGAGGAGGAGACCGGAGACGGTTGGATCCTGGACATCCACGATGAGGACAAGGAGAAGTTCAAACAGGCATTCCTGGAGGCCCTAAAAATCCGGGATCCCTTCGAAACGGAGTTCCGGATCAGGCGCCACGACGGCCGCTACCGCTGGGCCCTGAGCTTGGGCAGGCCTTTCAATGACCTCGATGGCGGTTTCGCCGGTTACATCGGCTCCTGCACCGACATCCAGGACCGCAAGGCCAAGGAGGAGGACCTGATCCACCAGGCCACCCATGATTCTCTCACCGGTCTTCCCAACAGGCGCCTCCTCGAAACGGACCTCCCCCGCGTCATCGCCAGGACCGGTCGCGGACACGACAGCGTCGTCCTGTTCATGGACCTCGACCAGTTCAAGAACGTCAACGACACTTACGGCCATAACGCCGGAGACCAGGTCCTCATCGACCTCAGCAAGATGCTCCTGAATCAGTTTCGGAAGGACAGTGACCGGCTTACCCGGCTCGGCGGGGACGAGTTCGCGATCCTGTTCGAGGACACAGATATCGGCGAAGCAGGGACCATCGCCCAGAGGCTCTGTGAGTCCGTCGCGAACTCCGATTTCCTCCCCGACAGGGGAGGTGTCCGGATCAGCCTCAGCGTGGGGCTGGCCCGCATCAAGGAAAGGGAAACCCCTGAGGCGATCCTGTCCAGGGCCGACAAGGCCATGTACAGAGCCAAGGAACTCGGGGGAAACCGGATCATCATCGCCGAATGAAAGGGAACAAAGGAGATAGACTGATGCGCGGAACTCTCGCGATGCTTCTCGTGATCGGATCGGCGGTCCTTCTCTTTTCGGGGCCCGTCCGCGCCGAGATCACGGGCTTCGGCGTCAAAGCGGGGCTGTCCTATGCCAATATCCACGGCCATGACGTTTACGAGCAGAGGTCCAGAATGGGTTTCGGCGCTGGGGTGTTCCTGACCTTCGGCCTCGGCTCTTCGTTTGCCGTCCAGCCGGAGGTCCTGTTCGTCATGAAAGGATCAAAGTATTCGAACGGCAGCGGTGCTGACGCTTATCGGGAAACGCTGGGCCTTGATTATATCGAGGTTCCGGTCTTGATAGAGTACTCCCTCCCTCTCGCCGGGTCTTTCAGGTTCCACCTCTTTGCCGGCCCTTCGTTGGCCTTCAAGCTTCGAGCCCGGGTGAAGGCGACCTTCGGCGGAGAGACCGAGGTGGAGAGCCTGGATAATGTCAAGAGCCAAGACCTCGGCTTGGTTGCGGGCGCCGGGCTGGAACATCCCTTAGGACGGGGGAGACTCGGCCTCGACATCCGCTTTACAGCTGGATTGAGCTCCCTGTCCAAAGGAACCGGCGACGACATCAAGAACGGCGCCCTCGGAATCTTTGTCGGATATTCGTTCTGAGCTTTCGGCAGGCTAAAACATCGAAATCAAAAAGCGGCGCAAAAACGATGGATTATCGGGACAGGTTGAATTTCGCTATCTTGTTGTAGAGCGTTGTCCGGGAGATTCCCAGGATCTTAGCCGTCTGCCTTAGATTCTTCTTCGTGACCTTCAGGAGATAGGTGATATACTCCTTCTCGAGGCTGTCAAGGGTCGAGAGGTTCTCCTTGCGCAGGAACGATAGCCCGCCTTCGGGGGTCTCGAAATTACGGAGGTGTTTGGGCAGGTCCTGGACGTCGATGAAATCCTTCTTGCACATCATGTAGGCGCTTTCCAGGACGTTCTCCAGCTCCCTGATATTCCCGGGCCAGCCGTACTTCAAGAAGATCTTCTGAACATCGCGCGAAACGCCCCGGATGTTCTTGGAAAGATCCTTGCTGTGGGTCTGGACGAAATGCCGGACAAGCAGGGAGATGTCCTCGAGCCTCTCCCTGAGCGGCGGCAAGTGAATCTCGACCCTGTTCAGCCTGTGGAAGAGGTCCTCTCGAAAGGTGTTGTTCCGGATGGCTTCGCCGAGATCGCGGTTCGTCGCGGCAATCACCCGGACGTCGATGGTTCGGTTCTCGTTGGCCCCCAAGGGACGGAACTGGTGGTTCTCAAGAACCCTCAGCAGTTTAGCTTGGACGGCGATCGGGATTTCGGCGATTTCGTCGAGAAGGATTACGCCCTTGTCGGCCTCTTCGAAGAGGCCCCGCTTGTCCTTATCCGCTCCGGTGAATGCCCCCTTTTTGTATCCAAAAAGTTCCGATTCAAAAAGGTTCTCCGGGATGGAGGTGCAGTCGCAGATGATGAGGTCCTTGTCCCGGCGCGGTCCGGCTGCGTGGACCGCCCGGGCCACCATTTCTTTGCCGGTCCCCGTTTCCCCGGTGATGAGGACGCTGGTGAAGTGCTTGGCGATGTTATCGATGAGCCCGAAGACCTCGAGCATGGAAGGGTTGCGGCTGACCATGCCCTGGAAGACGTATTTCTTTTCAAGCTTCTTCTCGAGTTGAAACGTCTCCCGCCGCAGGGCCCTTTTCTCGGTGATCTTCCTCAGGATTTCAGAGACTGCGGCGGGCTGAAAGGGCATGGCGACGTAGTCCGTGGCCCCCATATGGATCCAACCTAGGATGGCCTCCGAATCGAGCCCCTGTCCCATGATGACGACATCGATGAGGGGATCGAAATGTTTCAACCTCTTCAGGAAGGACTCTGATTCCTGACGGGCTTCGACCGAGTCGACGAGGACGATCTTGACGACGTTCTCCCGGACGATGGGCAGACCGTCTTCGTCCGGCCGGCAGAAGAAGAGTCTGAAGTTCTCAGCCAGCGAAGTCTTTTTGACGACGCTGTAAAGGGAAAATTCCCTGGAAACGATCAAAAGGCTCGTCTGGGGTTCCATTTCGATCGATGTCTAAACTATCCTCTCCTCATCTTATCAATTTCCACGGGGATTGACAACGAAATTTCCCCCCGTTCACTTCGTCTTCGGGATTTGACCGGGGCGGCTGCGATGGAACTCGATCCGGATGCGCTCCCGGACCTCCTCCTCGATGCGAGAGGTCTCGAATTTGACCTGGGAAAGGTACTTGATGTGCGCCCTTAGGTAAAGAAGGCCCTGCTCACAGAGAAAGCTCAACCAGGGCCCCGAGGCTGTTTCGTCCATGAGCTCGGGCGTCTGTTCGACAAACGTGATCTGACTGCGGAAGGTCAGCCTGTTCTCCTGAGAGGCCTGGCGCTTCGCGTAAAGGTTCACCCCGTCGTACAGCTCGAGCGCCTCTAGGTGCGGCTGCCAGCGGGCCGCCCAGCGGTAGTAACGGTCGTAGAACTTCTTGTTCGACTCCCTGATCCTCTCGTCCGCCTGGAGCTCCTGGGTGATGAAAGACATAAGTTCGTCGCCGGCCTCCTTCCATTTCCTGTAAATCGGGAGGCTCAGCGTCTTGTAGTAGGCGAACCAGCCCCGCGGGATCCAATAATCCCGGAAGAGGTAAGGGGAGTAGTTCGAGAACGGCTGAACCCATTCGTGGGATGGGTAGCCATGAAGGTTCAAGTATATGTCGGGCAGCCACCGGTCGTAAAGACCGGGACGCACCGATGCTTCCGGAAGGATCGGCCGGGCCGAGTCGAGCTGGGCGCCGATATCGATACCCAGGGAACTGTAGCGTCCGGCGTGGAGACTGCGGAAGGGCGTGAGTTTGGCGAGCTCGAAGGCTAGAGCGGCGCCGTCCGGGTTCTCCATGGGCTGGATAACGAAATTGATCTTTCGGATGAAATCCTGGTAGGACCTGTCCCTTGCCAGGAGTTCGGCCAGCCGGAGGGTGTAGTTTGTTGAGGAGATCTCATTGGCGTGCTGGCGGCTGCTTAGCTGGAGGGTGGGCTTGAAAGTGACCAGGCGGGCTGTGGACACGTATTTTTCGACGGGAATAAAGACCTCCAGAACGGGGACGGGCCTGCCCTCGTAAGACCTCCCCCCCATGTAGGAGCGGACTGCTTTGAACCGGCCAAGACGGCCGACGATATCGAGACACATTTCCGGCGAGATCGTCTCATCCGTTGGGACAATGGCCTCTTCCGGCCGGGGAGAACCAGGGTTGGCGTCCTCCACTTGAGTTGGCGGGGCGACCGGCAAGCCTTCGTCCTTCTCCAGCTCCTGCCATTTGATACGGGCAGTCAGCGCCTGGAGCCTCGGATATTTGAACGGGTCTGCCACAAGCCCCTTGTCCGAGAGCCTCCGATAGGAATCCATGACATCCAGGAGAGTCAGGTAATCGGCCTCCTTCTCGATCTCCATCTCGAGGAAAAGGGTTTCCATACGGTCTTCCTGGCCGTTATAGATGAACGCCGGGACTTTTAGGGACTTTGTTTTGAGCGAGGGAAAGGTGAACTTCCTGACGAACTCCTCCCGGTCTCTTTCCTTCCACTTGACCTCCATCTCCGGAACGAGAGCGGGCCATTCCTCGAATGTGATTTTGGTCCTCGTTTTCCCGCCTTCGCTCGAACGGTGGATGAGAGGGAGCACGTTCCCGGGAGCCGAGGAGCGCGAGGTGTCTTCAGGGAACGCCTCGTCCCCCCCGTCAAACCGGGTGATACCTCTTAGGAAATCGAGCGTATCGAAGTAGATCTCGTCATGCATGGCCTCCAAGCTGCTCACCATCTCCTCGTCCACCCCGATCCTGAAGTCGGGCTCGCTGGCCCACAGTTCGACAAGAAGCCTTTTGAAATAGGGCTGCTTGGCGAACGTCGGTTCGTAGTCGGTTTTGGCGAGGATGTGAGAATAAACGGGTTTGAGGACCTCTTCCTGATAGAACTCCCAAAACCGTTCCAGGTCGGTCTGAAGATCGATATCGAGGGCGGTTTCCTTCCCGAACTCCACCTTCAACCAGCCGGTAGTGATCCTGGAACGGCCCCACTCCGGCAGGACGTTAAGGAAGAGGATATCTTTTGTCCTGGGAGAAAATCCCTGCTGAAAGAGAATGGAGCCCTTTTCGTCGAAAGCCAAAGCCTCATAGATGGGTCCTCCCGCCGGTTTGATCTCGAATTCGATCCTTTCCAAGGGGATCTGAAGCTCCTTGGCCAGGATCTCGTCGATCGGATAAAGCTCCTGGAGCCATCGGTAAGGCTCGGAGTAGGACCGCTTGAGCACGTTCCGCTGGTCCTCGTCTGCCGTGAACCGGATGATCATGTGGTGCACGCCTTTGTTTTTCAGGGACGCCTCGACCCTTTCCGTAAGCCAGAAGAATCCCTGCTTGTAGGCCGAAAGGACTTCGACCTCTGAACCGGCCAGGTTGTTTTCCGCGAGGACCTGCTCGATCCGCTTTTTCAGTCCCTGGCGGACCTCGGGGGACTCGCTCACTCCGAGGCTGACCTTTACGAGCTTGAGATCCGCCGTTTTCTTCAAGGCGTCCTGGAGCAGGGCGATCGCATCGTCTGCCTCCCAGGGGAACTCCTTCTCTTTCTCGAAGATCTTCTTGCTCTCCCTGAGGGTTTGCGTCCGGAAATTGAAGGATTGCGCCTTCAGCGTGCTTTCCATGCTCTTCCTGGCCGCGTCTTCAAAAGGCCTGTTCTCCCGGGGGAGCGTGAACCGGACCTCGAAAGTATCCAGGTCTCGGTCTTTGATCTCCTCGGCCAGCTTCCTCAGCCGGCCGTCGAAGTAGGCCTCGGCGCTCCCTTTCTCGCCGGCGAGGAATCTATCGAAATCACCGGGAACGTCCTTGAGCTGGGGCCGTCCGGCCGCGTAATCATCGAAGTAGGGAAACGATTCAGCAAGATAGGCGAGGGTCTTTTCCAGACCGTAGGTGTCCGCCGAGTGGACCACCAAGGCATTGGACTTGTTGAACGCATTGGGCACGACTCGGACGAGTCCCCATGCGTTCTCGAGTGCGGGGAGCTTGAGTTTACCCGTTTTCATGAGGTCCAGGAAGAGTCCGTTCGGTCCCACGAGGATGGGCGCGACGAGCCCTTTCCCCTGCTGCTCGATCTCCGAATCCAGGTAGACGATGGGGAACGACGCCCCGGCCGAAGGCAATACGAGCTTTGAGGCCAGGCCCGCCACTCCTTTACAGTTCAGAACTTCAGGGATGATGATCGAAGCTTCGAGGCCGTCGAGGATCCCGTCCCCGTCGCGGTCGGCATAAAGCCCCTTGGTGGAAAAGAGGTTCAGCAGATCGAAATCCCGGGCCGCCCCGTCGACCTTGGCTATTTCTCTGAAGGGCGGGGTGAGGAGTCTTTTGGACGACCCCGGCCTGGGAAGGATCAGTTTGAGGTTCTTCTTGCCGTACCGGAGCTCAAAGGTGATCTGGGCGCAGCCGGGATAGGAGAGAACGGCGGACCGCAGGCCTTTCGGGCGCTGGCGCTTGAGAAGGTCCAGGGCCTTGTGCGCCTTCTTCTGGTCGTCCTCGTCGGTGA
>CAZSMW010000290.1:0-2362 GCA_964607985.1 uncultured Eubacteriales bacterium | reverse complement strand
GGAGAACACCGTCATCGTCAGTGCCGATTGTACGGCCATCGCGCCGACCTGCCACTGCACCTTGGTTGACGGCGCCCCTTACTCCGAAGCGGGCTTCGACCTCAACCTTGTCTGGGCGGGGGACCGGACGCTACTCGAACCCGGAAGCGATAAGGGGAAAGCGCTGCTCGAGCTCGTTCGTACTTACCTGCCCGTCGAAACGGACGACGCCGGGCTCCGGGCGGAGGTGGCCGGCCGGCGCGCCCGGCTGGTTGATGACCTGAAACGGCAAAACGGCGCCTTTGAACGCTCGCCCGATTATTCCACGTTACGCCGCAGCGAAAAGACCGGATGGAGTAAGGAATCGGCTGAGTGCGTCGGCTGCGGCGCCTGCACTCATATCTGTCCGACCTGTTACTGCCTCATCCTCAACGACGAAAGCAACTCCGGGCAGTTCATCAAGGTCCGCAGCTACGACTCCTGCCAATGGCAAGGTTATGCACAGGTTGCCGGCGGCGCTACCCCCCGTCCCAAAATGACCGATCGTTTCCGGAACCGCTACCTCTGCAAGTTCATTTATATGCAGGGCGACTTCGGACGTCTGGGCTGCACGGGATGCGGCCGTTGCATCGATGCTTGCCCGGGCGGGATCGATTTCCGGTCAGCGGTCAAAAACTTGTTGGACCGGCCGGCGGCCGGGGGTGCGGAGGTGGGCCATGCATAATCCCTACGAAATCATCCCCGCCGCCGTCCATGACGTCATCCAGGAATCGCCGACGATCAGGACGCTGCGGCTCCGGCCCGACCGGCCCATCCCTTTCCGGACCGGACAGTTTATCGAGTTGAGCATCCCGGGCGTCGGCGAAGGCCCATTCACTCCATCCTCTTCCCACTTCGTCTCTGAGATCATGGACGTGACGATCATGAAAGCGGGTTATGTCACCAAACACATCCACCGGACCCAAGTCGGCGATCGGATCGGCCTTCGCGGTCCCTATGGGACCTGGTACCCCCTGGAGAAATTTGAAGGCAAGGACCTCCTCATCCTGGGCGGAGGCTGCGGCCTCGCGCCCCTCCGGTCTCTTTTCCTGACCCTCCTGGCCGAAGTCGAAAAATACAAGAGCGTCACCTTCCTGGCAGGAGCCAAAACGCCTCAGGAATGCATCTTCAAGGACGAGGTCACCGGCTGGCGAAAATTCCCCAACGTCCATTTCCTTCGGGCAGTGGACGTCATCCCTCCCGGCGAGAACTGGGACGAGGAGGTCGGTTTGGTGACTAAACTCCTGGAGAAAATCCAGATCGACACGGCGCACAACCCGGCTGTTGTCTGCGGGCCGCCGGTGATGATGAAGTTCGGGACGAGGGATCTGTTGAAAATGGGCTACCGGGAGGACCAGATCTACCTGTCGATGGAAAAGAAGATGTACTGCGGCTTTGGGCAGTGTCGTCACTGCGTCATGGGCGAGTATTATGCCTGCAAACACGGGCCAGTATTCACCTACGCCCAGATCAAGAATGAGGAGGCCATATGGGATTGAAGAAGCTGGTCATCGACATCCCGGCCCTGATCGCCTCGGGAGTCCCGGCCGATAAGATCGAGTGTGAGTACCTTTTTCACCGAGGAAATCCTGGGGCTTTTTCGATCCTCGAAGTGGCCGAGTTCGCCGTCACCTGCCGCCAGTGTTTGGAGGCCTTTTGCGTCGCCGCCTGCCCCAAGGAAGCTCTGGAGAGGCAGGCGACGGGAGTGGTCAAGCGCTATAACATGCGCTGTGTCGGCTGCAAGAGTTGCGTCCTGGCCTGTCCTTTTGGGACGATCTTCCCCGAGGTCATCAACTACGTCTCGGCTAAGTGCGACTTCTGCCTTAACCAGCTCGTCGAGAATCCGGATTATGAGCCCGCGTGCGTCAAGACAGCCCCGCCGGGGACTTTCATGATGAAGGAGGTCGGGGCTGAAGACCCCAAGACCCATCTCTTCTTCGCCGGCGAACGTCTGGCCATCAAAAGCCCGAACTGGCTGATCAAGGAGGGGAAACGATGAAGGTCGTTTATCTTCTCTACCTGTTCGTCTTTCCCGGTCTTCTCTTTACCGCCGTCTTGGGCCTTGTGGCCGGTTGGCTCGACCGAAAGGTCTCGGCCCGCTTCCAGTACAGGGTCGGTCCGCCGTTCTTCCAAAACTTCAACGATCTGTTCAAACTCTTGACCAAAGAAACCATCCTGATCCGCGACACCATGTCGGGAGTCTTCATCGCTGCACCCCTGGCCGCTCTGGCCATGCTGGCCGTCGTTTCAGCTCTGGTCGGAGTGCCGCTCTTCTTCGGGACGGGCTTCGGGGGCGACCTGATCGTCGTCATGTACCTTCTCATGCTCTTTTCGGTCATGGTCG
>CAZSMW010000289.1:0-3236 GCA_964607985.1 uncultured Eubacteriales bacterium | reverse complement strand
AAGCTATAAAACAAAAGACTTGTTCCTAATGGCCGGTCTCCTGGTGTTAATGATCTCATCCATCCCGGCCCGTGCCGCGGCCGATGAAAGGACCCCGGGCGTCGAGAGGATCGAAAAGGCCGTCCAGGTCCTCCAAGAGATGGTTGACCTTCCCGGGGAGGGCCTCCCCTCGAGACTTCTTGAGAAATGCCACGGGATCGCCGTCATTCCAGGGGTCATCAAAGCGGCCTACGGCTTCGGCGGCCAATACGGCCGGGGACTCATCGTCATCCGGAACGAGGACGGAAGCTGGAGCAATCCCGCGTTCATCTCTCTCATCGGCGGAAGCCTGGGTTGGCAGATCGGCATCCAGAAGGCCGATATCATCCTGGTTTTCAAGACGGGGAAAAGCATTGAGAACATCGCCGCAGGCAAGGTGACGTTGGGCGCGGACATAAGCGTAGCGGCGGGGCCGGTCGGACGCAGCGCCGAAGCCTCGACCGACCTCGACATGAAAGCCGAGATCTATTCCTACTCCAAGAGCAAGGGTCTGTTCGCCGGTGTCTCCATCAAAGGGGCGTCCATCCAGATCGACAAGGATGCCAACCAGGCGTTCTATGACAAACATGATATCAGCGCCAGGGACATCCTTTACGGAAGTGACATAAAAGCGCCTCCCATCGTCGAAGACCTGAAATCGGCCCTGAAAAAACGCACGGCGCCCAGGATCTAAGCCCCCGATTTAGCTGTGCCCTCCGTATCCGCTCAGGAATCTTCCTGTCTGCGGCCGACCCGAATCCAAACAAAATTCGATCCGGCCTCCCGGGCTGATCTCTGGTATGATGGAAGTCGACGACGGCACACAAACATGAGATCGGAGCGGGATATGTTCGGCAAGCTCGAGCAGAGGCTCAGCGGCCCGAGACCGGGGCTCTCCGCCCAACTCTCCATGGCCCCGCGGCCGCGGCCCGGCAATAAAATCTATACCGAGGTCGAGGACACGTCCCTCAAGGCCGCGGTCCTGCTTCTCATCTATCCGAAGCTTGGCGCGCTCCACCTCGTCCTCATCCGTCGCGCGGATACGGTCCTCCGTCACAAGGACCAGATCGGACTCCCGGGCGGTCAGGTCGAGAAAGGAGAGAGCCTTAAACAAGCCGCTTTGCGGGAAACATGGGAAGAGATCGGCGTCCCCGCCGATAGGATCAAGATCATCGGCTCCTTAACCCCCCTCTACATCCCGCCCAGCAACTTCTGCATCTATCCGTTCGTTGGGACCGCGGAGACATCTCCATCTTTTAAGCCGGATCCGGCGGAGGTCGCCGGGATCATCGAAATCCCGCTGGCCCACCTCAAGGACCCGACAAATTCTCGAACAGAGACCTGGACGATCGATAGCCGTCCTGTCGTGGTGCCTTTTATTGAGTTTGGCGCCCACAAGATCTGGGGAGCAACGGTTATGGTCCTGGCCGAGCTTCTGGAGATGCTCAAGGCGACTTGAAACAGAACCCGCCCGGGGATGCAACCGTCCGGGCGCCGAATGGCTATTTAACAAATAGTTTGGCTGTCGACCGGGCGACGTATATAATTCTTCCCGTGTTTAGTGTCTTCGGGCTGCTATTGACGCTTAGGAGAACAACATGATCCTTCACTGGGCGGATATCACTGTCTTTGTCGTTTTTTTCGCCGTCGTCGTCGGCGTGAGCATGTACAAGAGCCGCAAGGAAAAATCCGGGGAGGATTTCTTCCTGGCCGGCCGCGGCCTGGTCTGGCCGCTTATCGGGTTCTCGCTGATCGCGGCCAACATCTCGACCGAGCAGTTCGTCGGGATGTCCGGCCAGGGCGCGGGCGCGGCCGGCCTGGCTGTGGCCAGCTATGAATGGATGGCGGCCATCACCCTGGTCGTCGTCGCGTTCTTTTTCCTGCCGAAATTCCTGAAGGCGGGGATCTACACGATCCCCGAATATCTCGAATACCGCTATACCCCGGCGGCCCGCGGGGTCATGGCCGCCTACCTCCTGGTCATCTATTTGGCCGTGAGCATCGCCGCCGTCGTGTACACCGGGGCGCTCGCCCTTCACACGATCTTCGACATGGACATGGTCCGGTCCGTCTGGATCATCGGCCTGATCGCCGCCCTGTATACGACCTGGGGCGGACTGAAAGCGATCGCCTGGGCCGACTTGTTCCAGGGATCGGCCCTCATCCTCGGCGGGCTGGCGACCCTGATCGTCGGGCTCAAGGCCGTGGGCGGGGTCGGGAGCTTTTTATCGGCCAACGCCGACAAGCTCCACGTGATCCTGCCCTCCACTCACCCGGTCATCCCCTGGACGACGCTGGTCGTGGGACTGTGGATCCCCAATTTCTATTATTGGGGCCTGAACCAGTTCATCACTCAGCGGACCCTTGCGGCCAAAAGCCTGAAGCAGGGCCAGATGGGGATCCTTTTCGCCGCCTTCATTAAGCTCCTCATTCCGTTCATCATCATCATGCCCGGGATCATGTCCTGGCAGCTCTTCCGTGCCCAACTCACGGCCCCGGGTGCGACCACCGACCAAGCCTATCCGCTCCTGATCAGGAACCTGGTCGGCCCCGGGCTCCGCGGATTCATCCTGGCGGCCATAACCGGGGCGGTTATCAGCACCCTGGGCTCGCTCCTCAATTCGGTCGCAACGCTGTTGACAATGGACATCTACAAACGCCACATCAAGAAAAACGCCGACGGCAAATCGCTCGTCCGGCTCGGCCGCTGGGCAACCCTTATCTTCGTTGCGGCCGTCTGCCTGATCGCCCCTCAGCTCGGGAACCCCAAGTTCAAGGGGATCTTCAACTACATCCAGGAGTTCCAGGGATTCATCTCCCCGGGCATTCTGACCGCGTTCCTTTTCGGCCTGTTCGTGAAAAAAACGCCCCGGTCGGCCGGACTGGTCTCGCTTCTCCTGAACGTCCCGATTTACGGACTGTTGATGTGGCAGGCGGGTCACATCGCCTTCCTCAACCGGATGGCAATCACCTTTGCCGCCTTGGTCGTCGTCCTGACCGTGATGACGATCCTCCGGCCGTTGAAGGAACCCGTCGTCATGCCCGTCCAGGAGGGATTCGACCTTACTCCGGCCCCCATGCTCAAATGGCTGGGGCCGCTGGTGATCGCGGCAACGCTGGCCCTTTATCTGATTTTCTGGTAAAAAAAGGGGAGACGCAGGCCCTGTTTCCGCGCCGGCCCCGCTTTGGCAGCAAGGGATGATGCGAAGAACCTAGCG
>CAZSMW010000288.1:0-3058 GCA_964607985.1 uncultured Eubacteriales bacterium | reverse complement strand
GCCGTCCTTGGAGACCGTGGTCCGGGTCTCATGGGCATAAATTGTCTGGTCATTATTGGGATCGATGATCAAGCGGCCGTTGTACCCGGCCTCGACCTGGTCGACGACGTCGCTCCCGCCGGCCGGCTTGTATTCGGTCATCTTCTTCCAGGTTTCGCCCAGGTCTTCGGACCTGTAGATGACACCCGCTTTTTTGACAGGCTCCTGGATCTTAAGCGCGCCTCCGTAAAGGGTCTGAAGGACGAACCGGTTGAGCGTCTGGCCGCGGCCCTTGGTCTCATCGAATTCGCCCGCCGCGTCCTCGGCGGCCTTGAACATGTCGACGAGCTCCTTCTTGTCCTTATATGTCTTTTGCGCTGTGGTCATGACCTTCTTCGCCTCGATCTTAAGCTTGGTGATGAACTCGGGATCGGCCAGGAGGTCTTTGAGCTTCGCGGCCAGGTCCGTCTCATCTTTGACGGTCTTCGGGTCGTAGGTGAGGAGCTCGGCAAAGTCCTTGTTCATCTTGAGCTTGGCCGCGTCGGTCACCTGGACGGCGCCGTCCTTGAAGGTGATCCCCTCGGATTCGGCGAATAGGGCTTGGGCCACAAGCGGATGGACCTTTTTCCAATCGTCCTTCTTCTCGGCGTCGCGTTTTATCGTCCGCTCGATCTCGTCGACGCTCGTCAGGATGTCCTTGTCCTTGGCATAGACCTTGCGGGCCTCCTTGTTGAAGGCCGCCCAGTCCAGGCCGATCGTCTGCAGGAACCCCTTGTCCTTGACAAGGTCGTTGAGTTTTTTCGCCAGGTCCTTTTCCTTATCGGCCATGACAGGCGTGAAGTTCACGAGTTTCGCCAGCTCCGGAGCCATTTTGTATTCCTTGAATTTGTTGAGGTAGAACTCGTCCCTGAAGACGTTCCCCTCGCGGAACCGGGCGGCGCCCTCGCGCTCACTGGGCCCGACGTTCGTCTCCTCGTTCCAACGGACATAGAGGATGTTCGGGTTCTTTTCATAGAGGGCCAGTCCGTTGCGCCCCGTCTTGACGTTCTGGGGAAGCCCGCCTTCGAGTTTCTTCCAGGTTTTGCCGCCATCGGTGGTTTTATAGAGGAAATTCCCGTCCTGGCGGTCGATGAACGTCCAGGCCCGCCGGAAAACTTTATAGCCGGCGGCGATGAGGACGTCGGAGTTCCGGGGGTCCATGACGAAGTCCACGACCCCCCTGTCCTTGAGGTCGAGGGCTCGCGTCCAGGTCTTTCCGCCATCTACGGTCTTGTACAGACCCCGTTCGCAGTCTATTGTGTTATCATAAAGCTTACCCTCCGCCGCGGCGTATACGACTTCAGGATTCTTGGGATCGACTTCAATTTTGGGGATGTAATAGCTTTTTTCAAGGCCGATATGCGTCCAGGTCTTGCCCGCGTCCGTGGACTTCCACATGCCGTTGCCGTGGTAGGCTGCCCGGGCGTGGATCGGCTCACCCGTCCCGAGGTAGAGGACGCTCGGGTTCGACGGTGCTATGGCCAGATACCCCATGCTCATGTTGCCGTATTTGTCGAAGAGCGGCTCGAAATGGATCCCTCCGTCCACGGTCTTCCACAGGCCGCCCGTTGCGGTAAGGACGTAATAGGTCTGGCTCTGGCCCCGGGGCACAGCGAAATTCGTGATGCGGCCGGAAAATGGCCAGGGGCCGATATGCCTCCAGGCGAACTGGTCCAGGTCGGCGGTTGTGACCCATCCGGTTGTGACCGTGCCGGCGCCTTGGACGCCTGGCGTCTCTTGCTTTTGCGAGAAAGCAGTGCCCGGCAGGGTCAAGGCGATCGCCAGCAGGATACATGGGAACAGGGGGTTATTTAGTAGACGAATACGGGAGAATAAAAGACGGAACATACGGCCTCCTATCGAATCAAAGAGACCTAGTTATAGCACAGTCGACAGAGGAATAGGAAGAGACTCAGTCTTCGACTTTTTCGACGGCGATGGTGAGTTTGGACACCAGGGCCGCTATGGCGCCGATGGCGGCCCAGACGGGGATGACGATGGCCCCGACGACGCCCACGGTCAGCGGGATCTCCATAAAGGTCTTGCCGCTCTCGTCCTTCAGGATGATGCGCCGGATATTGCCCTGGTGGAGGAGTTCCTTGAGCTTGTTGAGGATCTCGTCTCCGTTGAGCTTGAATTCCTCGGTCCTGGTTTTTTTCTCTTCGGCCATGTTGAGCCTCCTTAATTTAACATTTCAATAAATGGTTCTCTCCCATCTTGGGTGGGTCCCATTCATTGGGATCGCCTCCGAAGGACTCGGGCCATTCCCTCCGAAAGACGCGGATTTGTCCCGGCGAGCCAAATTCGCTCCCCTACAGGGCCTCGCTCTCCTCTCCCTGCGGGCGAGGAACCGTGCCCGCTCGGCCCTTCGAGGGCTTTCTCCGGGAGCTGTCCCTGCGTCCTTTTCGGCGATCCCACAAGTTATGAACCCAATTCATACGGGATAAATGAGAACCATCTATATGATACGAAAAAACGGTTACCAGCGTTCAACAACCGGCGCCGACAGCCTAAATGCCGGGAAAGATTTTTTTCAGGACCGGCAGAGACTCAGGGAATAAGCCGTTCAGCTCCAGATATTCCCATTCGGCACGGCTGATCCGCCAGCCCACCGGCGTCTTCCGAAGCTCGAGCTTGAACCTGTAGAAGTCGCCGGCGAAACGGACGATCTTCCTCAAGACCTCGGCCCCTCCCGAGGACAGAACGACGTCGGTCTCCAGAGAGGCTTCTCCCCCCGCCGTGATGTCCCCGACTTTCGTGTGAAGGAGATGCATGACGATACCGAAGCGGCGTTGGAAATAATCTCCGACAAGAGCTTCGGTGGCTTTCTTGTCACGGCCTTCGAAGTCCGCGTAATCATCGGTGAGGACCGCGAGAAGTCCGGACAGGTCCTTCTTTTCGACAAGCTTCCCGAGCCCGCTCATGAATTTCAGTATTCGTGCCTCTTCGGATTCATCAGCGCACGAGGCCAAAAGAAGCAAAGCTCCCAAGCCAATAATAACGGCTCTTTTTCTCATCGCAAAGGAATTCATCCCGCGGA
>CAZSMW010000287.1:0-10625 GCA_964607985.1 uncultured Eubacteriales bacterium | reverse complement strand
GACGTTCTCACTGTTCGCTGCCCCTCCCAAGAAGCTGTATTTCGACGCTCACGTCGGCTTGGGAGGCTACATCATCAAGGACAAGCTCTGGTTCTTTCTCTCAGGGGGCCAGCAGCAGACAGACACGGAGATCGCGGGCTTCAAGGAGCGGGAGTCCCTGCGGATGCCCTCGGCCTTCGTCAAGCTGACATACCAGATGAACAGAAAGAGCCGCTTCCAGCTCTTTTGGCAGTACGAGCACTTCGAGGTCTACAACAGAGAACTGGGCCCGGATCGGCCCATTGAGGCGACCTATTACGACATCGGCCCCGATTCACCCATTAATCTGGGCTTCTTCCATGTGCTCTCCGACAATACGTTCTTCGAAGTCTCGGCCGGCTACTGGAGCATGATCTACGAGCAGAAGCCGAACAACGGCCGCGACGTCCCGCAGCATCTGAATTACGAGACGGGGATCTACAGCGGGAACTACCTTTGGTGGGGTCGGGAGGATACGGCCCATATTACCGTGAATGCGAAGCTGACTCATCACGCCGATGACTTCATTATGGGCTCCCACGAGTTCAAGGCCGGAGTGGAGTACCTCTCCGGTTTCGAAAAATACGCGGGAGGCTACACCGGCGGCTTCTCGTACGTCGACAACGCCAACGGTTACAACTACGCCTACAGCTACGGCTACCAGACGCATGCCAAGGCCAGCAAGGTCAGCGCTTTTATCCAGGACGCTTGGACAATCAACGATCGCCTGACCATCAATCCCGGGCTCCGTTATAATGCGTGGAAGGGGACCCTCCCCAATGTCCCCGGCCTGACCTTCCGGCCGACAAACCATTTCGAGCCGCGGATCGGATTAAGCTTCGACCTCTTCGGCGACAATTCGACGGCCCTGAAGGCGCACTACGGCCGGTATGCCGACTCCCTCAAGACGTCCTACTTCCAGGGTGCGGACGATTCAATGAGCGACTGGATCATGTACCAAGTCCTGGAAGGAGGCGAAAAGGTCGAGATCTTCCGTCAACAGTTCAGCAATCCGACCACGATCGATCCCAACATCCGAATGCCGGTTATGGACCAGTTCGCGCTGAGTCTGGAACGGACCCTTTTCAAGGATACGGCCGTGGGGGCGACTTTCACTTCCCGCAGATTCAAGGACTTCGTCGCCCGGGTCAACACGGGAGCTTCCTGGTCCGTCGTGCCGTTCGCTTTCACCGACGAGAACGGCAACGCCCAGTCTATTGATGTCTACAGGAAGACGAGTCCTTCCTCCGTGGATTCGTTCTTTGTCACCAATCCCGCGGGGGGCGCAGCGGCTTCCGTGATTTTGACCCCCAAGAACTCCTTCACCGGAATCACCTTGTTCTTTGAAAAACGGTTCTCTAACGGATGGATGCTCCATGCCGATTACACCTACGGTCGAGCGAAGGGGAATCATACCAACGTGATGTCGGGAGGCAACGGCGCCACGACCAACTATCTGAATCCGAATCTTCAGATCAATTCCTATGGCTTCCTGCCGTTCGACCCTACGCACAACTTGCAGATCTACGGGTCCTTCGAACTGCCGCTGGGCTTCTCGTTCAGCCCGAGATTAACGGTCCGGTCGGGGAATCCCTGGGCCCGAGACGTGAAATTGGCCTTTTCCGGGTCGCCCCTCGTGAACATCGAGCCGCGGGGCAGCCAGAGGCTTCCGATGCGAATCGACCTGGATTTCCGGCTGGAAAAGTCTTTCCGGATCAGGGACAGGATGCGTTTCGGCCTCATCGTCGACGTCTTCAACCTCATCAACAGGGGGATTGAAACAGGAGTTTATACGACCGTTACAACATCGTATTTCGGCAAAGCCCGAACCGTCAATGATGGACGCTATATACGGGTCGGCGCAAGGTTGCTTTTTTAAGCCGTAAGTGGTAACCGTAAGGACATTGTGAACAGGGGAGAGAGTTGAGATCTCCCCTGTTCACGGTTAACTCCTGGCTGTAATTGTTGAGGGAGTGGAGGTGGACATGAGGAAGCGCGGTCAGCTTATGGCCCTGCCCTCGGCAGCAGCACTCCTGCTCCTGCTCGCGGGACTCGGAATTTTTGGTCAATCTCTCCCTGCGACCGATCCCCCCCGCCGCATGGACGCGGTTTTCGATGATTGGGACAAAACGACCACGCCCGGGATGAGCTTGGCAGTGGTTAAGGAGGGGCGAATCCTGTACACCCGGGGCTATGGCATGGCCAGCCTGGAATTGGACGTCCCCAACAAGCCGGAGACCGTCTTCGATATCGGGTCGATCTCCAAGCAGTTCACGGCGGCCGCCATCCGGATTCTCGAATACCGGAGACTTTTAAAACTCGATGAGGACATCCGGACCTACATTCCCGAGATGCCCCGCTATGAGCGGCCCGTGACAATCCGCCACCTCATCCATCACATAAGCGGGATCCGCGACTACGAAGCCCTGCAGAGCCTGGCCGGAGAACACACCGACCAAGGCTGGCATACGAACCAGGATCTTCTGGATCTTCTCGCCCGCCAGAAAGGCTTGGATTTTACGCCCGGCACAAAATTCCAGTACTCCAATTCCGGCTACACGCTCCTAGCGGTCATCATCGAGCGTATAATGGGCCAAAGCCTTGGGACTTTCGTTAAAGACAACATCTTCATCCCCCTTGGAATGAGTCGCACGTTCATTCTCGAAAACAATCGGATCGTCGTCAAAAACCGGGCCCGGGGGTATTCGCTGCGCGACGGGCTTTTCGTTCTCGATGAAACGCTCAACGAGAGCACGGGAGACGGAGCGGTTCAGACCACGGTCGGGGATTTTGCCCTCTGGGATCGGAATTTCTATGAGAACCATCTCGGGCTCCCCGATTTCGCGACCCGGATGGAGGAGGCCGGGAAACTGGCCGATGGGCGGCCCGCGTCGGTTCCGGATTGGGGCCAACCCGGACTGTATGCCTTCGGCCTCGTCTTGAGCACGTACCGAGGCCTCAAGACGGTCATCCACGGTGGGGCCTACGTCGGCTTCCGGGCAGGCTATCTTCGTTTTCCCGACCAAAAGCTCTCCATTATCATTTGCGCCAATATCGCGGATATCAATCCGATGGATTTCTGCTATCGCGTAGCAGACGTCGTTCTCGAGAAAGAATTCAAGGAACCGTTGAGGCTGGAAACGAGTCCGGCGGCCCAGCCGGGTCCAAGCCCGGCCCCGCTGGAGGCCCTTCCGGTCGCCGCGCTCGAGGTCTACGCTGGGGATTATTTCAACGATGAATTGCCGGCCACCTACGAACTCCGGGTCAGGGACGGAAGCCTCTACTTCGTCCACAAGAACGCCGGCTCGAAGGACCCGCTTCGGCGCGATGGCGACGACCTGTTTAGCTTCGGCGGGATTCGGATCAAGTTCAGACGAGAAAACCGAGGTAAAATCCTGGGGTTCGCGATTGACTCCGCGCAGGCCAAAGGCCTGTCGTTCCGGAGGGTCCGGTGAGTCGTGTATGTTGAATCTCCGTAAAAGGCGGGATCCATGTTGAAAAACGAGGGCGACAGGCTGACCCGGGTCGCGGTATGTGCCCCGCGGTCCGAGTACTTCCGTGTTGACAATCTCCGGGCTCATAACATTCAGGAAGTCGCCGACTCAGAACGGGCCCGGCTCCAACACGAGGCCCTAAGTTCGCTTCTGGCGAGCCGGGGCGTCGAAGTCATCGAAATCGGCGAGTGTCCCGGACATCCGAACTCCGTGTTCACGCGGGACATGGCGATCGGCTCGCCCGGGGGCTATATTCAGGCCTACATGGGGATCGACACCAGGGTCGGAGAGGACCTCTGGATGGCGGAAGCGCTCGGGCGCCTTGGAGAACCGTGCGCCGGCGCCATTCGACCTCCGGGTACGGTCGAAGGCGGGGATGTCGTGCTCGTCGGTTCCGTGGTATTCGTCGGACATACCCGAAGGACGAATCCTGAGGGGATCCGGCAGCTCACGGCCATCCTCAAAGGCACGGGCATGGAAGTCCGGGTCGTCGCCCTCCCGGACGTTTTCCTTCATCTCGACCAAACCCTCGGCGTCCTGGGGCCGGATAAGTTGATGGTTTGTCGTGACCTGTTTCCTGAGGATCTCATGCGGGGCTTTCGGTCCATCTCGCTGCCCTGCAAGCGCTTCAACGTGAACTTCATCTGCCTGGGCCCCGACGAGATCATCGTCCCCGCGGCGAATCTTCCCCTCGTCGAGGCAGCCGAGGCGAATAACGTGCGTGTTCATGCGCTCGACCTCTCGGAATTCGCCAAGGGGACGGGGGGGCCGAACTGCCTGATCATGCCCATCGAACGACGCTAGAAAGGATATCCATGTTCAAGAACCGCAAGCTCTCCACTTTAGCCATCCATGGGAACGAGTCGAGTCGCGGCAAGAGTATGCCGGTAACTTTTCCCATATACCACTCCTCAACCTACGTCTTCCCTGATTCGGACGCCATCGAAGGCTACATGAAAAGGGGAGAGAGGAAGCAGCCTATCTACATGCGCGACGGAAATCCAACGGAGGATGAGCTGAATCAGCGTCTTGCCCTCATCGAGGGGGCTGAAGACGCGCTGGTCCTCGCCTCGGGTATGGCGGCCATAACAACCGCCGTCTTGTCTGCCGTCCGTCCCGGGGAGGAAGTCATCGCTCCACCGGTCCTCTACGGACAAACCCTGAATTTCCTTCGCCACTCCCTCCCTGAGCGCCAAGGAATAAGAGTGAGGTTTGTCGACGGTATCGAAGGCCTCTACGATCTGAAGCCCCATGTCGGTCCGCAGACGCGCCTCGTATATTTCGAAACCCCGACGAACCCAAACCTTCAGATCATCGACATCGCCAGGGTCGTTGAACAGGCCAAGCGGTTCGGCCTTATGACCATGGTCGACAACACCTTCGCCACCCCCGTGAACCAGCGACCGATCCTGCTCGGCGTGGATGCGGTCGTTCACAGCGCGACAAAATACCTGGGCGGTCATTCCGATGTCCTGGCCGGCGCGGTGGCGGGAACCAAGGCCTTTATTTCGGAATGCCACGAGCAGGTCTACCAAAACGGCCCGGTCCTGTCGCCCTTCTCGTCCTTCCTTCTCCTGCGCAGCCTGAAGACCCTGCACATCCGAATCGAACGCCAGAACGTCAATGCCCTGGCTCTTGCCCGGTTCTTCAAGGAACAGCCGAGAATTGAAAGGGTTCATTATCCCGGATTGCCGGACGATCCCTTCCACGAGGTGGCCAAAAAACAGATGAATGGCTTCGGAGGCATCGTGACTGTCGTCGTGCGGGGAAGCAAGGCGGACGCCATGCGCTTCGTCGACGGCCTGGAGATCTGTCTGAATGCGACGAGCTTGGGCGGTGTAGAGACTCTCGTCAGCCTCCCCGTCATCGCCTCCCATGCCTGGCAGACCGACGAGGAGCTGGCCAAGGCAAAAATTTTGCCCCAGATGGTCAGGTTCTCTGTCGGGATCGAAGACATCGATGACATCGTCGCCGACTGTCGCCAGGCCCTGGATAGGTTATGATCGGAAAGCCGTCGCCCGGTTTCGTAGAGGAACGATCGCATGCCTGGGGCCGCGGAGTTCACCTATGAAAGCCATCACCCTGGAATTTGAAAAATACCAGAGCAGCGGAAATGATTTCGTGCTCATTGACGAAGACCGGAATTACGGGATAACCGAAGATGTCCGGAAGGCACTCTCCAAGATGCTCATGGATAGGCATTTCTCCGTCGGAGCAGACAGCATCCTGTTCATCAGGCGGGAGAGCGCCGGGATCCGGTACCGGGTTTATGAAGAAGGCATCGAACTGGAGATGTGCGGAAACGGCCTCCATTGTGCCGCGGATTACTCGCTGGCTGCGAGAGGCCCGAGAGGCCAAGTGTTCATCACCAAGGGGGATGTCTTTCGCTCCGTCACTTGGGATAACGAACTGTATACGGCCGATCTTGGCAGTCTCCAACCTGTGAGCAGGTTCCTGCGGCGGAAGGTGGACGACTCGCTTCTTATGATCGGAATGACGACTCTCTTGCCGGGCAGGAAACCCGCCGCCGTGCTGAGAGGGTTTGGCGTATCCATCGATCAGGGCTTTTTCGTCAATTCGAGCGAAGCCCACGTCGTTTTCTTAATGAACGACATTTCGGCCGTTGACCTCAGCGGTGTGGGAGATTACATCGCCGGCCGGACAAAGGTCTTTCCCGAGAGCACCAACGTCAACATCTGCCAGAGGATTAGTCAACGGGCGGTCGGTATCAGAACCTACGAACGAGGAAAATTCAAGGAAACCTTGGCCTGTGGCACGGGCAGCGCGGCCTCCGCTTATGTGGCAAAAGCCATATTCAAGCTTCGGGGCCAAAATATCTGCGTCAGGAATCCGGGAGGAGACCTCTTTGTCCGACTTGGGAGGGAGAAGATGCTCCTGACCGGTCCTGTTGCCAAGGTTTTCCACGGAACAATCCGGGTCGACCTGCAAGGGCCGCAAATGTCTGGGGAGGGTTGAGCGATGCCGAAAATCCGTTTTTTATCCAAAGCCGATATTGGCTGCTTGTTGGATCTTCCCCGGACCGTCAAGGCCGTCGCCGAAGCGTTTTCAGCCTATCAAGAGGGGAAGTGCCTCCTCGCACCCGTGGTGAACCTCCACATGGATAAGGTTCACGGTGAGCTTCATATCAAAGCGACCTACGTGGAATCCTTGTCTCTTATCTCCACGAAGCTCATTCATGCTTTTTATGACAACCCCCGGAAGTACAATCTGCCTACAGGCATGGGCCTGATCGTCCTGGCCGACGGGATGACGGGGAGGCCGCTCTCCGTCATGGATTCTTCCCTGATCACGTTCCTCCGGACGGGAGCCTCGGGAGCTCTCGGGATCCGCTATCTGTCCCGGGAGGATTCCCGGATTGCGACTCTGATCGGCGCCGGAGTCAACGGACGCATGCAGCTTCGCGGGCTTCTGCATGTCCGCCCCGTCCAGGAGATCCGCGTTTTTGACATCGTTCCGGAGGCCGCGGCTTCTTGCGCCGCCGAGATGTCTGCCGAGCTCTCCATCGCCGTCCGGGCCTGTGGCGGCCTCCGAGAAGCCGTGGACGAGGCCGACATCCTTATCACCTGCACGCCGAGCCGCACTCCGTTCATCCGCAAGGACTGGATTAGGCCAGGGATGCACATCAATGCCATAGGAGCCGACGGCAACGGCAAGCAGGAACTCGAGGAGGACGTTTTTCTCGGGGCCAAAGTCGTTGTCGACCATATCGGGCAGTGTTCCTCCTTCGGGGAAACGTCCTGGCCGATCAAGAAAGGGCTTCTCCGCGTTGAGGATATTTATGCCGAGATCGGCGAGTTGACGTCAGGACGAAAGCCCGGACGGATCTCTCAGGACGAAGTAACGATATATGATGCCACAGGCGTGGCCATCCAGGACCTGGCGGCGGCCGGTCTCGCTTTCCGGATGGCCGAAGAAAAGGGCGTAGGCTGTCTTGTCGAGATGTAGGACATGGAGGGGGCGTTTTGAATAAGAAAATCATATTTGGGTTACTTGGCGTATGCGTGGGGATATCCCTTCTTGCCGTGAGCTGTTTTATCGGAAGCCGTTCCGGAATCTGTGATGTTGTCATCGTGGGCGGCACGGTCTATGACGGTTCGGGATCCCCCGGTCGCTCGGCCGACATCGGAATCCGCGAGGGAACCATCGTCAAGGTCGGCCGCATCGGCCGTGTGAAAGGCGATGCTCGGGTGATCGATGCCCGGGGTCAGGCCGTCGTCCCCGGATTCATTGATATGCATACGCATTGCGACATGGACATCGGGAATCCCGAGACCAGGGCCAACCTCAACTACTTGACCCAAGGCGTCACTACGGTCGTGACCGGAAACTGCGGAACGGGGACTTATCAGTTCTCCGAACTTCGGCGAACACTCGAAAGCGGCGGGATCGGCACCAATCTTATCCATTTAGCCGGCCTGGGGCCTATCCGGGCGGCTGTCCTCGGGACAGGTGACCGGCAGCCTTCGTCCGATGAGATCGAAAAAATGAAAGGTCTTCTTCTCCAGGCCCTGAACGAGGGGGCCTGGGGGCTGAGTACAGGACTGATGTATATTCCCGACCGGTATGCCAAGACCGAAGAAATCGTTGCCCTGAATGAGGTCGTTGCCGAAGAGGGGGGGGTGTTCTCCCCGCATCAGAGGAACGAGGAGGATTTCCTGATTGATTCCGTCCGGGAGGTCCTGAGAATCGCCACGGAATCCGGTGTCCGCACGAACATCGCCCATTTCAAATGCGCCGGAAAATTCAATTGGGGAAAACTCGGCCAAGCCGTCACCCTGATAAATGAGGCCAGGGCTGCCGGCCTCAAGGTCACTGCGGATCTCTATCCCTACGATAAGGCCGCAATCATGCCTCTGTGGGCGGTATTTAATGTCCCTAAAGAGAGCCGAGAGCTTTATGCTCTTTCAATTCAGTCCCCGGACGCCGACTCTTCGAGTAACGAAGGCCTTGCCCTCCGCAAGGCCTATGCCAAGCAGCTGGCGGAAGCCCTTGGCGATCCGGCCTTAAGGGCGAGGATTCGAGATTGGACCTATCGAGGAGACCCGGACAAGGTCAACTGGCTTGTGGTCGAAGGATGGCACAACATCACCATCGTCAACGCAAAAAAAAATGCCGCGCTCGCGGGTGAACTCATCTGCGACCTGGCCAGTCAAACCGGCCGGGACGGTTTCGATATCGCCGCCGATCTGTTGATGGAGGAACCGGAGGATATCGTGATCTCTGTCTGCGCGATGTCTGAAGAAGAGATCCGCCACGCTCTGGGCCAAGAATGGACGATGATCTCCAGTGACGGCAGCGCGGTCCGCTTCAACGTCGGAAATGTCCATCCCCGGGCCTACGGAAGCTTTGCCCGCTTTTTTGCCAAGTACGTTCGGGATGAGAAGGCGGTTTCCTTCGAAAAGGGCATCCGCATGACTTCCGGCCTTCCGGCCGCGACCATCGGCCTCACCGACCGCGGGCTTATCAAGGAGGGTTTTCAAGCGGACATCGTGGTTTTCAACCCATCCACGATTCAGGATCAGGCCACCTACCTGGCCCCTCATCAATACAGCACGGGCATCTCCTACGTCCTTGTCAACGGCCTGGTGGCCGTCGAAGGGGGAAAATATACGGGAGCTTTGGCCGGTAAAATCCTGCTCCGGCCGGCCAAATCCGCTTCCCCGCCCATTTCGAATTGACAGGCGCGAGTTTATCGCGGCCGTCCGATATCGATTTTCTTTCCATCGAAAAAGGCCTCTCCCGGAACACCCTCCTTTCCTACGAGCGTGACCTCGTCAAGCTCCTCCTCCTGAGGCACTCCTTCGCGACGCACCTCCTCGAGCGCGGGGCCGACCTCCGATCCGTCCAGCTGATGATCGGGCACAGCCAGATCACGACGACCCAGATCTACACCCACGTCAGCCGCGAAAGACTGCGCCGGGTTTACGACCAATTCCATCCGCGGGCGTGAACGTCCCAATCCCGCGCAAAAAGAAATGCATTCACCAAACTGGTCTGCTTCGTCATCTTGCGTCGTGGCGTGGGCGGAGAGCTTGGACGGGATGGACAGAGTGGGCCTTGCTTTTAAAGCTGTCTGAGCTTGTCCAAGAGAACACAGACACCGCGACGTCAAAATAGGGACCTTATTAAGCCCCATTAAATAGAACATGGACAGATGACAGATCAGACACACGCGTTTTAAACGTGCCGAGAAGAGTACTCCGGGAACGGCGTTAAGAACCTGAAGAGGAGCTCTTAATAACGCGGCGTGATCGTGATCTTGACCTCGGCCTTGTGGTTGTTGAACAGGACGACGGGGGCCCCCGGCCCGGAAGACGGTTGGTAGCGCTTCCACTCCCAGCGGAAGGCGCGTTCGACCGGCCCGGTCCGGATCTTCTTCTCCTCGAAGACGACCTCGTTCGATCCTTTGGCGACGGAGGCGTCGTACCCGGAGGGAGAAAGGCCGCCGTCCTCTTTTTTCGAGGCCGGGAAGATAAGGTCGAATTTTTCGCCGGCGCCGCCACGCGGCACGGGGAAGCCGTCGACGCTGAAAACGAACCGGAGGACGCCGTTTTCATTGAGAACGTAGTTCATCCGGAACGCGGGTCTGTCGTCGAAGTCCTTTTCGGTCAGGACCTTCTGCTCCCCCCCGGACGAAATCTTCTCCAGGGCCTCCCAACGCAGGGTCTCCGACCCGGAGTGATAGAGGAGGTAGTCGGCGTCGTCCTTTTCCATGCTTCCTGACCAGGCCGCCTCGTAGAAAAACTCTCCCGCGCAGGCGGCGTCTGTCTCCCGGACGGAGTATTGGCCCTTCACGGTCAGGCGGAGTTCGACGTCCCACCACCGCGGGGAAAGTTGGCCGGAGGCATGAAAAACCGGAAACAGGAAAAAGACAGCTGGGATCATCCGGAACAGGGCCAGGGTCGTCCGGTTCATGATGTCACTTACCTCCATTATAGTATCCCACATGAGAGGGACTTGACAAGCCGGGGCCCTTTTGCTATCTTATCTAAACTTTAGGGTTCATAATATAAACTGATGAGTTTAAAGAGGAAACTGGAAAGTTCATCATGAAAACCATCGATCTACGGAAGGAGCGCAAGCGGCAGCGCC
>CAZSMW010000286.1:0-4439 GCA_964607985.1 uncultured Eubacteriales bacterium | reverse complement strand
CAGACGGTACACGCCGCGGTTCAAGTTTCAAGTCGTCATGGAAATCTTGAGTGGGACGAAGGCGATCGGACAGATTGCTCGGTCCTATGGCGTTCATCCGGTGACCCTCACCCATTGGAAGAAAGAATTCATCGAAAAAGGGCCGGAGATCTTTTCCCAACAGACGACGATCCAGGAATACGAGAAACGGATCGAGGACCTGGAACGATTGATCGGCCATAAGGAAGTGGAGATCGCCCTTCTAAAAAATTTTATGGCCGGGAGCTTACCCCGAGCGAAAAAGTTGAGCTGACGCGTGAGTTTAAGGACGAATATGGGCTCAACCGGGTCTTGGCCGCCCTGGGTCTTTCCAAAGGCACGTGGCACTACGCCCAACGGAAACGAAGCTATGAAGAGAAGCATTCCAGCCTGAGGCAACCCTTGTTTGAGATCGCCAGGCATCATCCGGAATACGGTTATCGGCGAACGAAGGCCGAGCTTTGGGATCGCGGGATTCCGGTCAATCGGAAAGTTGTCGAACGACTGCATTTAGCCTGGGATTTGGCCTTGATTCGACGGGTCAGGAAGCCGAAAACAAGCTCTGTGGCGAAGCTTCTCCGGGAAACGGGGGCTAAGGTCGATCTCGTGGCCGGTCTTTCCGAGGTCGATGATTTCGAGGGTCTGTATACGGATTATACGGAGATCGTCTACCGTCGAGGCCGGGGAAAAGCGCAGCTGATGCCGTTGGTCGATCATGCGAGCAAACTCGTTGTCGGTCATGCCCTCGGCGAAGCGGACAATACGGAATTGGCCTTGGAAGCCTGGGGCGCCGCTAAGAAGACGCTTCATAGATACGGAATAAAAACGGAAGGGCTGATTGTTCATCATGATCAGGATGGCGTTTATTTAGGCCATGGCTGGCTTTATGAACTTGCGGTTCGGGATCACGTGCGGGTTTCGTATTCGAAGAACGGGGCTAAGGGCAACGTCTATATGGAGTCGTTCAACTCCCGATTCCAAGTCGAAAATCGGTCTCTGTTTTGGGAGCAGGAAGATCTCGCTTCATTGAAAAAAGTTGTTGATCAGCGGATCCGGTATTATAATCACGTTCGTCGACACTCGGCGTTGGGAAACCAATCGCCGGTTCGATATCTCACAAGCAAGGGCAAAATACCCGGCTGAGATGTTAGCGGAAATTAGCCCTCTAAGTGGTTCGAAAAATGGGGGTCATGTCCAACCTCCCGGCTCTTTATGATCGCTACAGGAAACCAAAACAAGAGTCTCGTCCATATAGGTTAAACTCCTCACGCTCAATTCCAGCAGCCTAAGAGGCTAAAATTTTTCTCCTTCTCTGTGTAAAAAGGCGGCAGACCGTTATGGCACCTTCTTTATTCTATGGAAAAGACAAAAGCCAATAAGGGCAGAGTCGAGTAGCTTAGCCGTGCAGGTTCGCCAACTTTGTCCAACGTATCTTGAGGGCTTTGCGTGTCGCGCAACCTCAGCCATCGATCCATAGATGTAGCGGAAACAATATTTCTGGTGGTACTGAAATTCAGGGTTATGCCAGCCAAAAAAAGCTTGCGTATATTCTCGGTCCATCGGCGGGACAAGATCCGGCAAAAAATGCAGGAGTGTTTTGGTACCAGAAACTATGGGGGCGTTTACTGGTTCATCTCGTGAGTTAATGACAATACTCAGGTCGCCGATTATGCTCCAAAGCTTCGTAATTATGCCATTAATGTCCAGCCCTTCGTCTTCAATACTTAGCCCGTCTAAGTTGGCGATTGCCTTCTCATTTTGCTTCAACCGGTCAGTGAAAACTCCAATATCCACAAGCTGTGTCCCCCGAGTGCCAATCCGCCAAGCTTTGAGGGTTTTTCTTAGTTGTTCTAGAAACAAATTGCTGTCAATGGCACCCTTCACACTTCCTATATCTCTTCGAAGCGCAATAGTAGATATGTGGCAATCACGCTGATATGAACTGAAGGGGCAGTTGCTATCGAATTCATCAAGATAGGCAGGAAAATCCCTGGAAAGAAGTTCGAGCCTTTGCTTTCGCAGCTCATCCTTCATTTTGATCATTTTAAGGTCGTTAATGAGCATCTTACCACCAAAGACTTTGAAAATGCACGATCCTACGGATGGGCCTCGGGCTCCATCTAATTATTTCTTTGATTATCTGATCTGACCCTAAATCCACCCCACCCCCGCTCGATTATAGTTCCAGTGGCTGGGCCCGCACGGGCGCCAGCTAATTATCAGCTTTTAATGACACCACAGTCATTACAATTATGGCATGTTTCCTCTGTCCCATTTGAGTAGCTTATTTTGCTAACAATTGACCTTCCATTACAGCGGGGACATTTGCTTTCACAATAATAGGGTTCCCCCCAATTGTTCTGCTGCTGACTAATTACAAGTAGCCAATAATTCGAAAGGCCAGTATTATATTCACTGTGATAGTTGAGCCAGGCAATTCTTGATGCTTCGAGTTCTTCACGGCCGCCACAAGCCTCGCAAGTGCCATCGAACATTCTCGGTAGCATAGGAATGACCTTTCTAAGCCGCCAACCCTTCCATTTCTTTAAAATACTTTGGCTACAATCTTTGCAGTAAACATGGTGTTCGGTTTTCATGGTCATTTCATTTGACATGCTCGAAAAATAGGCGAAGTAGTGTAAATTTTGGTTGACCGTATAATAGTAAGCTATAGATTGGAAATCCAGTTTTCCGGCCCGCAAGTAAATCCCCGCGATAATACTCCGAGCCCATCCATCCCGCCGAGAATTAATGATATCGTGGACCTAGGGTCCTAGTCAAGCATCTGAACGGACTCAGATCGAGCTCACGTTGTCCATTACGTTGTCCACTTTGAGGACGAAATTGACTGAAACGGGTAGAATCCAATTGAAGGGATTTTTGGGTTTATATGGCGAGAAAGGAGAGCCAGCGGGGGGGCTCGAACCCTCGACCTGCTGATTACGAACCGGCCTTCTATAAGAGAATACTAACACGCAAGCGGCTTCTCCTCGTCTTCGATTGCGGGGACCGCCGGCTCAATCGGACCTTGGGTTCAGGAAAGAAGGCAAAAAGCTGGTATTACAGGCCCAGACTTCGACCGGCGCGGCGCGCCCCAGCCGTCGCAAACTCGGTGTAAGCCTTAAGCGGCCTTTTTCCCGAAGAAGTCTTTCGCGGTGATGATAAGCGCCAGAATAACGATACCGATGCCGGCCAGATTCATGGCCAATCCCAGGGAGCTTTTGGAGAAGATGTGATAGATGATGTTGATCAGCCAGCCGCCTGCACCGGCAATGAGGAAATAGACCCACGCCCACTTTTCTCCCTTCTTGAAGGCCCCAAGAAGGACAATGAGTGCCCCAATGGTGAGGGCCAAGCCGAAGCCACCCACATAGCGCTGCAGAGCGCGGATGTAGACGGCCGTACCCGGAGATGCGGCGGCGAGGTCCATCCAAGCCTGGCCCGTGTAGCCGGGGCATGACCTCTTTAGGAAGAAGTCGGGATAGCCCACGGCAAATACGGAGTAGGCGATGGCCAGGATGCTCATCACCAGGAGCAGGACGAAACCAATACGCGCAGAGCTTTTGGAGTTTGTCATTTTCCCTCCTTTGATACTAATATACTAAATTGGAATTTGCTTTTCAAGATAAATATTTGCTTCTTCCGCGACACGGCGGATTCCCTTGGGTTCAAATTTGGCCGTCACCGTCGGCGAGCCTTGGGCAATGACAATTGAAAAAGAGGGTGAATTGCTTTCTAGTCCAGGCAACACTGGATGCGTTAGGCTCCTGCGAACAGAAGGGGTATCCAGAATGCCGGAAGGCGAGGGAAATTATCTCAGCTTTCTGGAACTCAGCCCCGGCGACGCGACGTCGCGAGGGCAGTATGACTGGCTGCTGTGGGGTTCGTATGGGCAATTAGGAGAGCCAGCGAGAGGGATCGAACCTCCGACCTGCTGATTACGAATCAGCCGCTCTACCGACTGAGCTACGCTGGCCCGAAGGACCGGATCGAAAAGACCGGCAAAGAATTATAGCCAAGTCGAAGCGGCGTGTCCAGTCGTCATGCCGGACCGCCGTCCTTCGTTTACGACGTCTAACGGATTTCTTTTAACCGAAACTGCGGTCCCTTGGAGTCCCGGGCTTCCGCAATTGCGGGCGATTGCGGACGATCGCGAAGCTTGCCGATCAGGTCAGTCTTTTGGGGTGGATTTCTTCTTCTGCCATTGTTCGTAGCAGGAATCCAGGATCTCACTGCGGGCTTCAGGGGCCATGTCCTTGATCCGCAGGCCGAGCTCCCATTTGCCGCCTTCGTTCCGGCTCCAGATGACCTCGGCGGAGGCCAACGCGATCTCCTGCTTTCCGGGCAGCGGGCACTTGAGCTCGAGAACGGACCCGGGCGCAAAATTAAAATCTACGTTCAAAACGATCCTCAAACCCTCC
>CAZSMW010000285.1:0-1877 GCA_964607985.1 uncultured Eubacteriales bacterium | reverse complement strand
ATCCCCAATATCCTTCCGTAAACCGCGAGGGCAAAGGTGAAGAATGGAATGAGTTTCCAGAGGATCAGGATCCACAGGGCAAAGAAGGCTCCTGCCACGATGAGAAGCGTAGGAGTGGAGATGGATACGGCTCCCAATCCGACGGCGATGACCGCCGCGACGACGAACGGGCTGAGGGTGAGGAAATCATAGACGAACGAGGCGACGAACGCCGATGTCGCGGCCTCGAATGCAAAATCCAGCCTCTTGTTGAGGACATAGATGAAAGAGAGCGACCCGATCCGGGCGGGGAGGAGGTCGACGAAACTGTTCCGGATGAACGTCGCCATCAGGAGGTCCCGCCGGCGGATGGGGTGCGGGCTGAGGAAAATCTTATAACGCCAGGCCCTGAGGACGGCACCCAAGAGGGAAATTGCCATGTAGGCGAGAAGGGCCGGCAGGAAGATGCGCGTCAGGGTCTCGGCGAACTCCTTCGCTTCGATCCGAGAGAGGAGGAGGCCCATGAGGAGAACGGACAGAAGGATGGAGATGATGACATAGAAGGAGGTCCGCTTGGCCACGCGGGTATGATAAGGCAGTTTTCCGGATCAAGTCAAACACTTCCGGTCGGTTCGGTTCGTTGACGGCCCCGGGGTAAAGCCCTATAATCTCTTCATGGATATCGAACTTTTCGAGGGGCTTATCGACCTGGCCCTGAAGGAAGATATGCCCGCGGGGGACATCACCTCCGAGGGCATCATTCCCTCCGATTCCGTTTCCAAGGCCGGTTTTCTAGCCAAAGAAGAGGGCGTCCTTGCCGGAATCGATGTGGCCGGCAGGGTCTTCGAGAAGATCGATCCAAGCGTTTCTTTCATCAAAGTGCTCGAGGACGGACGGTCCTTCGGGCCGGGTGATATCCTAGCCCGCCTCGAGGGGAGTTCCATCTCTTTGCTTAAAGGTGAGCGGACGGCGCTCAACTTTATGCAACGGATGTCCGGGATAGCGACCAAGACACGCACGTTCGTTGATGCCGTGGAAGGGACGAAAACGAAGATCCTGGATACCCGGAAAACGACTCCAGGGCTCCGTCTCCTGGAGAAATATGCGGTCAGGATGGGTGGCGGCGTCAACCATCGGTTCAGCCTCTCGGACATGGCCCTCATCAAGGATAATCACCTCGATATCATCGGCAGCGTTTCCAAAGCCGTAAAGCGTGCCCGGGCCGGGATCGCGCCGGGCATCAGGATCGAGGTCGAGGTGACAGATTTTGCGGGCGCGAGAGAAGCCCTGGAGAGCGGCGCGGACATGATCATGCTCGACAACATGACCCTTGATGAAATGAAAGAGGTCGTCGATTGGATCGGCGGCCGCGTCCCGGTCGAAGTTTCGGGCAAGGTCACTGTTCGGAACGCGCGCAAGATCGCCGCACTTGGCGTGGACTTTATCTCGGTCGGCGCGCTCACCCATTCCTTCAGGTCCATCGACATCAGCCTAGAATTCGAAGGCCGGAGCGGAAGATGAAGGACGAGACGCGGACATTCGACGTCCTCATCCTGGGCTGCGGCATCGCGGGCACGAGCGCGGCGTTGGCGGCGGCTAAAGGCGGTCTTCGGGTCGCGGTCGTCACCAAGGCAGCGAATCCCGAGGAGTCGAATACCTTTTACGCCCAGGGCGGCATCGTCTCCCTGGGAAACCACGATTATCCCGAATCCCTTAAAAAGGACATCATCGAGGCCGGCGACGGCATCAGCAACCCCGAAGCCGTGGACATTCTGGCCGAGGAGGCCAAGGGGTTGGTGGAGGGGATTCTCATCGGGGAGCTCAAGATCCCGTTCTCGCGATCCGCGCCCGACAAGCTGGATTATGCCCAGGAAGCCGGCCACTCCCGCCGACGCATC
>CAZSMW010000284.1:0-5199 GCA_964607985.1 uncultured Eubacteriales bacterium | reverse complement strand
TAAGAGGAGGGAAGCCATCCCGTGAATTGCGGGACTTTGGAAAACGGAGACGCGGCTATAAAGTGTTTGAGGCGCGGGTCGGACTCGAACCGACGAATAAAGGTTTTGCAGACCTCTCCCTTAGCCACTTGGGTACCGCGCCGTTTTCGTTCATCAGGAAACCGGGTGAACTTGATCATGGAGCGGGCGATGGGACTTGAACCCACGACCTTCTGCATGGCAAGCAGACGTTCTACCACTGAACTACGCCCGCTCGTGCGTGTTCGTTCTCGGTCTAAACTAGCAAAATCGAAAGGATGTGTCAATTATCTCGTCTGCACCTGGAAGCCGACCTCGACGGCGTCGCGACAGGAGAGGAGCTTGATCGTCGAGGTCCTCTTCTGGACGTCGATGACGACCAGGTTGCCGATCGCTTCCCTTGGGACGCCCTTCTTGACGCGCTTGAAAATGGTCATCTGCTGCCCGACATGGACGCCCTTGTCGCTCCCCATGTCGATGAAGGCCCACTGGCCCGTGCCGGCGATGTGCAATTCCGTATCGATATAGATTAGAGAACCCATGGTCCCCTGGTTCTCATCGAGCTCCTGAGCGTAGCCTTCGTCCTTGCCGAGCATCCCCTCCTTTTCCTCGAAAGGGATGAGGTCATTCCCGAGGAGGACCTGTCCGCAGGTTTTGTCGATCCGGACGGTGCCGCGGTTCTCTTCCAGTCCGATGATCCGGGCCCGTCCGGATCTTGAGGTCAAGTTGCCGTAATCCATGATCTTGGGCCCGACCCCGATGACGAGGAATACCTGGCCGATCTCGAGGCCGTCCGCCTTGCCCTTGTCGATGTAGAACTTGTCTGCGTCGTTGAGCAGGATCTTCTCCTCCTGCCTCTCCGCCCCGATGATCTTGATGCCGGGCAGGGCGCCGTCCAGGATATAGATGGAACAGTAGAGGTCGGACTCGGTGATCAGGGGGTAGTCCTCCTGGAAGATCTTGGCCTTCTCGATCTGGTTTTCCTGGGCCAGCCCCGTCCCGAGAAAGATCAATCCCAAACTCAAAATAAGAAAAAAGAATGATTTTCTCATGCGCTCACCTCTTGGCTCGTTGGATTCCACTTGGTATCATTATAAGGGAGCCCTCCTCCGGCTGTCAACACAAAGTATGGGCCGGGACCGGGGGCGCCTCCGGGGGGACTGGGGAAAGGAAGTTAGACATTAAAAAGGAAATTTAATAGAATGGGTTATGGGATGCCCGGATGTCGAAAAAAACGAAAGTCGGCTTGATCTTCGGAGGGCGCTCGGCCGAGCATGAAGTCTCGCTCGTGTCGGCGGCAGCCGTTTACAAGAACCTCGATCCGAATAAGTACAAGGTCATAAGTATCTATATCCGGAAAGAGGGGACATGGGAGATCGTCGAATCTCCCCTCCTCCCCGATCGGGAACCGACCCGCGAACAGGCCCGTTCTTTCCTGCCCTGGGGAAATCCCGGCCTTGACCAGACGCCCGCTCCGGACATCTACTTTCCGGTCCTCCACGGCCCCTATGGAGAGGATGGGACCATCCAAGGCCTGTTGGAGATGGCGGACGTCCCCTACGTGGGCGCCGGGGTCCTGGCTTCCGCCGTCGGAATGGACAAGGCCCTGTCAAAGGCCCTTTTCGAGATGAGAGGGCTGCCCGTGGTCCCTTATCGGGTCCTGTTCGAGCCGGAATGGAAGCGGGAACGGAAATCCCTTGTCGAAGGGATCCTGAAGGAGTTGCCCTTCCCGGTCTTCGTCAAGCCTTCCAACCTTGGCTCCTCGGTGGGGATCTCCAAGGTCAAGTCCCCCGGGGACATCGAGGCCGCCATCGATCTGGCCTTCAGGTTCGACAGAAAGGCCATCGTCGAGGAGGGCATCCAAGGACGCGAGTTCGAGTGCAGCGTTCTCGGCAACGATCATCCTGCGGCTTCCCTGCCGGGCGAGGTTATCCCCTACCGGGAATTCTACGATTACAGGGACAAGTACGTTGACGGCAAGACCGGTTTTGTTATCCCGGCCAAGCTCTCCGCCGCCCTGATCTCCGAGATCCAACGCCTGGCCGTCTCGGCGTTCAGTGCCATCGACGGCGCCGGCATGGCCCGGGTCGATTTTTTTTACGCCGAGGGCCCGGGGAAGCTCTACGTGAACGAGATCAACACCATCCCGGGATTCACGGAGATCAGCATGTATCCCAGGCTCTGGGAAGAGAGCGGCCTTCCTTTTCCCGCCCTCATGGACAGGCTTATCGAGCTCGGCTTCGAACGTCATGAACGGAAAAAGCGCTGCGTGAGCTGGAAGACTTCATGAGGGTCCTGGGGATCGATTACGGGGACAGGCACATCGGGCTCGCGTTGACCGACGCCCTGAAGCTGACCGCCCAGCCTTTCGGAACGTACGATCTCAAGGCTTCGGAATCCGAGAACCGGAAATACTTCCAGGACCTCGTCGTCCGTTACGACGTCGATGAGATCGTCATCGGCTTTCCCCTGCGCATGGACGGAACCCAGGGAACGCGCACCCAGATAACGAAGGAATTCGCCGGCTGGCTCGAAAAAGCCGTCCACAAGCCCATCATCTTCTGGGACGAGAGGTTGACGACGCAGCAGGCCCTGCACACCATCGAAGACCTGAAGGTCCGCGGGAAGAAAAAGAAGGAATGTGAAGACCAGATCTCGGCGGTCATCATCCTCTCGACCTACCTGGAGAAGAAGCGCGGAGACTCCGATGCCCCGCAAGGCCGTTAACATCCTCTTGCTCATCGCCATCGTCCTGATCATGGCCCTCGCGGCCGCTTTCTTCAGGGAGTACGAAGTGCCCCCCGTCGCTCCGGCCGGCAAGGTCGCCTTCGAGATTGGGCCCGGGTGGACGGTCCGGGCGATCGCCCGCGACCTCCAGGAAAGGGGGATCATCCGCCGCTCCTGGGCTTTCCTCGCCGGCTACAAGCTCTTCCACGAGGGCCAAAAAATCCGGGCCGGCGAATATGAGCTCGATCTCCCCCTCAAGGCGAAGGACGTCCTCCTAACCCTCCTCAAAGGGAAGATCCTCCTCCATCCGCTTACGGTCCCCGAAGGGTTGACGGCTCGCGAGGTCGCTGACCTCATCCGCGACGCCGCCTTCCCCATGAGAGGCTCCTTCCTGGAAGCCTGCGGGGATGTCCGTCCCATCGCCTCATGGGACGGCCAAGCCAAGGACCTGGAGGGTTATCTCTTTCCGGACACGTATCAGTTCGCCAAGGCCGTCCCGGCCCGGACCATCGCCGAAGCCATGGTCAAGGAGTTCAGGAAGGTCTTCGGCGAGGCCGGGCTCCGGCGGGCCGCCGATCTGGGGATGACGGTCCGGAGCGTCGTCACGCTGGCATCCTTGATCGAGAAAGAGACATCGGTGCCTGACGAAAGGCCCCTCGTGTCGGCCGTCTTTCACAACCGGCTGCGGATCGGGATGAAGCTCGACTGTGACCCGACCGTCATTTACGCCCTCAAGCGGGACGGCATTTTTCGAGGAAGGCTTTTAATTCGGGACCTCAAGTACACCTCGCTTTACAACACCTACGTTTCACCCGGACTCCCGCCCGGGCCCATCTGCAGCCCCGGACGCGATTCCCTGCGCGCCGCCCTGTACCCCACCCCTGATAAATATCTTTACTTCGTCGCCAAAAATGACGGCGCCCACCACTTCAGTCGCGGCTATGCCGAGCACCTTCTGGCCGTGAAGAAATATCAGTTGAAAAAGTCATGAAATCTGCTATATTATTTTTTGGTTTTTCGATAGGATCTCCCTCCTAAGAACGTGGCACGAAACTTGCTCTCTTTCTTAGTGGAATGACCCTAAGGAGGAATAAATGAACGCTAAAAGAACCGTCATTGCCGCGATTGTCACGGTCCTAGTCTTCTGGCTCTTCGCCGACTTCTCTCAGGGGGCCCAGGACAAGGACAAACAGGCGGTCAAGCAGGAAGAAAAAGTTTACATCCCGCCCCAGGTGAAAACCCTCATGCAGGAAGGGATGGCGACCCGCCAGGGACGCCAGGACATCCCCTTCACCATCTTCAAGAACTTCGTCTTCCCGGCTGCCCAGAACCTGCACACGGTTTTTCTGTTCAAAGCCAAGAACTCGGACCTCGGCTATGTCCCCGCTCCGCCCGCCCCCCCTACTCCGGAAGCCCAGGCTCCCGCCCAGGGTGATCAGGCGCAAGCCGGGCAAGCCCAGGCTCCCGCCGCCGCTCCCCTGCAGGCTAAGGTGATGGTTTTCCTGCAGTTCCTCCAGATAGAGAACGGGGCCCCGACCAAGACCATCCGCGAGATCTATATCCCCGCCCTGCTCCAGGCAGACAGCGCCACATACAATCCCGACGCCGAAGAGTGGTATTCGACGGGCTATCCCCTGCCCGCGGGGAACTATCTCCTGGCCATGGCCCTGGCTTCCCCCGACCTCAAGAAAGTGGGCATCGGCTACTATGAGTTCTCGCTGCCCGACGCCGCCACCCTGCAGAACACGCTGGAAACGACACCCATCTTCTTCGTCAAGAAGATTGATCAGATGCAGGCCCCCGAGACGAGGACCGCGGTCCACAAGGGCTGCTTCATGTACTCCGTGCTCCAGATCGTTCCCAACGTTGAGAGCATCGTCGCCCCCGGTGAATCCATCGAGATCCTGTATTACATCTTTGGGGCCAAGCCGAACGACCAGCAGAAGAATGACATCGAAGTGACCTACGAAGTCAAGCAGGCCGACAAGGCGGCCATCAAGTGGGCGGTCCAGAATTATGACTTCGCCTTAGTCAGCCAGCCCCTGCCCCTGAAGCAGACCGTGCTGATCAAAAACGACCAGGGCGAGAAACAAGAGACCCGCGACCTGCCGGCCGGTAAATACACCCTGGTCATCAGCATCAAGGACAAGATCGGCGGGAGTACGGTCGCAAAGACCCTCGACTTCGAAGTCAAGTAACGACCTCATTTCTATATTTCTTCGGTTCTCTTGCGTTTGGTGTGGACTATTGAACAGGAAGATAAGCTTGGGCCGAAGTTGCCTTATAAGACCGTGATGGGAGGGCATGGGGAAGGGCTGCAGCGACCATGCGGAGATCAGCCTGAGACGAGCGTCCGACGAGGGCAGCCGCAGGCCTCCGATGGCCCAAGGCTCCGAGGATGGGTTTCCTTCAGCTTATTAGATTAGCCTGGAGTCTTGGGCCTGAGGAGCCGAG
>CAZSMW010000283.1:0-3732 GCA_964607985.1 uncultured Eubacteriales bacterium | reverse complement strand
GGACAAGAAAGGATCTATTCCGCGGAAGGCCCCTCCCCCGAAGACCGGCTTGGGACGGTTCGTCCTCAAGCTCCGGGAGCGCAAGATCATCACGACGCTGGCCGCATTCATCGGCGGCGGCTGGCTCCTCCTTGAGTTCGTCCACTGGATCCTCATCGACCATTACCATCTTCCTGAAACTCTCCTGGACATCGCCTTCCTGACGACGCTCTGCGCGCTTCTCTCGACCCTGGCCTGGCGCTGGTTCCGGGAAGGAGAACGGAAGGCGCGGAAGGTCAAACCGGAATACATTCTCATCCCGGTCTTGATCGCCGTCGCCCTCATCTTCGACGTTCGGCTCTTCCTGCGTATGGGTGAAGGGGAGAGCGGGGCCCACGCCGCCGCCCCCCAGTGGCTGAATTCCATCGCCGTGATGCCGTTCGCCGACCTCAGCCGAGCGAACGACCAGGATTATTTCTGCGAGGGGATGGCCGAGGATATCCGGACGAAATTGACCCGGTTGAGCTCCAGGCTCAAGGTCATCGCCCGGTACGCCATGCTCCCATACAAGAACAATCAGAAACCGGTCCGCGAGATTGCCCACGAGCTGAACGTAGAGACGATCCTGGAGGGGAGCGTCCAGAAGGAGGGAGACCGGATCCGGGTCAACGCCCAGCTCATTAACGCCCGGGACGGCTCCCACATATGGGCCGACCTCTACGACCGGAAGGTGGTCAGCGTCTTCGACGTCCAGGACGGGATCTCCCTGGCCATCGTGAAGTCGCTGGAGCTCAAGCTTGCTCCCGGAGCGGAGGCCTCTCTCGGTGCCGGGCGGCCGCGGAGCGTCGAGGCCTACGAGTATTACCTTAAGGGGCAGTACATCATCAGCAGCGCCTATATGATCAGCGGCCTGGACAAGGATTTCGAGCAGGCCTTGGAAATGTATAAAAAAACCTTCGAGCTGGAGCCGGACTACGCACTCGCCTACTTGGGGTTGAGCTGGGCTTACGCACATAAATCCGTTTACACAGGAAGTCCGGAAATCCACGTGTTAGCGCTCGAATACGCTAAGAAGAGCTACGACCTCGACCCTAACCTTGCGGAGACGAACGCAGGGTTAGGCTATTATTTCCTGAGCCAGAAAGATCTGGACCGGTCGTTCGCTTGCTACCGGCGTGGGCTGGCTTTGAACCCAAACAGCTTGGAGCTCCTGCACACGATCGCGCTTTCTTACGGCCGCCCGGGGCTCTATCATCAGGCCGTTAGATTCTCTCGCCGGGTCCTGGAGCTCTCACCGGGCTATCTTTTATCGCTGGGAAATCTGGCGATCTATTATCTCTACAGCGGGGACCAGGAGAACGCGGCCGACTCGATACGGAAGGTCATGATCGCGTCGCCCGACAACCCCTTTTACATTTTGCGCGAGGTGGAGCTCCTTCTCCGGCGGAAAAAACCGGCGGAAGCGAAAACGATCCTGGAGAGGGCGGCGAAAATCGGGCTCCAGGTTCGCTCCCCGCTCACGTTCTCCTATTTGCGGGCCGTGCTGGCGGCCCTGAACGGAGACCGGGACTTGGCCCTCGCGGAGTCCCGATCGCCGGACATCTACGCCTTATTGGGGATGAAGGATGAAAGCATCCGGGCCATCAAGGACATCCTCAGGGAAAATCCCATCGTCAATCCTTCTAGAGATACCTTCATGAGTTATGCCTACCTTGACCTCGTCCACAATCCCTTCCTGGACAAGCTCCGCGATGACCCGCGCTTCCGGGAGATCGTCGCGGCCCAAAAGAAAGTTTACGAGGGGCTCGTCAAAAAATACGGAGACCTGTGAACGACGGAAGGCGGTCGGATCATCGATCATTTGAAGCTGACGCTCATCGCCGATAAACTTCCTCCCTGCCGTGCCTTCGTGCAGATCGCGCTTGCGGATGCCGAGGAGAGCGAGGAGTCTCTCCTCTACCGTCCGGCGCGGGAATTCGCTATAATGCCTGCTTCGACGGCCGTCGTTTCCGATGGCCCGAGACCAGTTCGTTTATGTGGAGGTTCCAGATGGTTGAAGTTATCCGCATGATGCGCAAATCTACAATGGCTCTTTCGGTTTTTCTTTTGTTCGCGGGCGTTGCCTCGGCCCAACAGCCGGAATCGGGCGGCGCCAAGAAAATCGACACGTGCGCCCTCCTGACCAAGGCCGAGATCCAGGAAGCGATCGGCAAGAACGTGCAGGACGGCAAGCTTAACCCGAACGCCAACCCCGCGGTGGGGGCTCCCTGTGAATTTGTTGTCGAAGACTACGGAGCGTTCAGCCTTCTAGTCAAACCGGTCGGCCCCGGCGAAACCGCCGACAGGTACATCATCATCACCCTTATGGTTCCGGGCGCAACCGAGATAGCGCAAAAGGCCGCCGCGGAGAAACTGATGCGGAAAGTCCTGCCGAGGCTCTGAGGGAAAAATCAATCTTATTCAACTTCGGCATCTTTCAGCTCCTCATGTTAGCCCAGTATTCGCAAATAGGACGCTGTTTCTTGAGCGTTGAGGGCGTTACATGTAGACTTTTCCGCCCCGTTTTGCCGGACCGAAAAGATACCGAAGGCGTCAACTGGCATTTCCATCCCGTAGGTCTCGAGCGCGATCCCCTTACTCGCGGTCTTGGTTTGAACGGCGGGCCGGAAGCGGTGAACGGTGAGGTCTGTGAGCCCATATTGGAGGAAAAGCTCGGCGCTCCCATCGAGCCGGTCAGCCACGTTCTTTTTCGTACATTTCCGGACCTGGCCGTAAGGGGTCCAACCCGCGAACCGGAAGGCCGCCGGAACGGCCGGCGCCGGCCGGCTTGCGGACGGCCCGGGCTTTCCTTGTCGCCTGGGCGTCAACCGGAGCCGCGATCATGGGCGCGGCCAAACTCATTAAATCGATCCCGTTCCCCTTCACGGGAAGGGTTATCGATCCCCTCTGCTGAGGCACGAACAGTATCCGATGTCCTTACGGCTGCCACTTACTCCTCAACGGAGGAAGAAACGGGTTAATAGCGAGGACGGCTGAATGTCAATGAGGAGCCATGAGAAGGAATCTTAGGTCGAGTGAGACAAAATTGACATCCCCGAGAGTCTTATAATATATAATTCTGGAACTTGGAAGATGAGAAGGATTAATTTAGGATCGGGAAGAGGTTTCCTCTTTTATGCGTTGATGGTCCATGTCGTTTTGGGCTTTTCCGGGCCTGCTTTTTCCGAGAAAGACGCCCTCCCGGGCAATGAGCGGTACCTCGTTATCGTCCGGCAGGCTGAATCGGACCTGGAAAACGGGAATTTTGATAGCGCAATTGGCCGGTTCAAGGAAGCGTTGGACATCTCGCGAGAGGCTGGAGACCCCGCGGAGGAAGCCACTTGTCTGACAAAGCTCGGGCTCATGTCTTGGAACATCGGGCAGGTCCCGGAGGCGATAAGATACTACTCAGACGCTCAGCAGAAGGCCCGGGAATCGGGCCAAAACGATGTCCTGGACCGTTGCCGCGCGGTCCTGGAGGCGATCAGTCTCTATAACGCGGGTAAGGATTACCGCCAGTCGAACTTCCTTCAGCGGTCCGTGGAAAGTTTCGAACGCGCGCTGGGCATCTCCAGACGGATCAAGAACGAAGAGATCACCGTTAAGTGCCTCCGACAGTTGAGCCTCACATATTGGCAGATGAACGATCTGAAGAGCTTTCTTCTGCGTAACGAGGAAGCCCTGGAATCTGCGAGAAAGATCAAACACAAGAAG
>CAZSMW010000282.1:0-1997 GCA_964607985.1 uncultured Eubacteriales bacterium | reverse complement strand
CTCTTCATTTAATTGGGGACACCATACCAATTTCCGAATTTCAAGAATCTCCCCTGGAATTCATGTAAAGAATTTTAATGCGGAAATTGGTATTGTGTCCCCGATTTAAATATGTTATAGGCAATCAAAGGGTTTATCATGACGACACGGTGTCCTAAATGCCATTCTGATAACCCCTCTGACACCAAGTTCTGCGGGAATTGCGCCGCGCCCCTTCTCCCCCTGGGGGAAATAACCTTTTCCCGGACGGGGACCCTGCGGACCCCCGTGGTCAAATTAGCTACAGGAACCACTTTTGCCGGCCGGTACCAGGTCATTGAAGAGCTGGGAAAGGGCGGCATGGGCCATGTTTACAAGGTCTATGATCAGGAGATCGAAGAGAAGGTGGCCCTCAAGCTGCTCAATCCGGAGATCGCCTTGGACGAGGAAACCATCAAGCGTTTCAGGAACGAGCTTAAGCTCGCCCGAACGATCTCCCACAAGAACGTCTGCCGGATGTACGACCTGGGCCAGCAGGAAGGCGCCTATTTCATCACCATGGAGTATGTGCCGGGAGAAGACCTGAAAAGCTTCATCCGGCGGTCGGGGCAGCTGACCGTGAACAAGGCGGCCGCCCTCGCGTCTCAGGTCTGCGAAGGACTGGGCGAAGCCCACCGGCTCGGCGTTGTCCACCGCGACCTCAAACCCCAGAACATCATGATCGACCATGAAGGCAACGCCCGGATCATGGATTTCGGCATCGCCCGTTCGCTCAAAACCAAGGGCGTGACAGGCCCGGGAGTGATCATCGGCACACCCGAATACATGTCGCCGGAGCAGGTGGAAGGCGAGGACACCGATCAGCGCTCGGATCTCTATTCTCTGGGCGTCATCCTTTTTGAGATGCTGACCGGCCGGACCCCGTTCCGAGGGGATACTCCCTTCAGCATCGCCCTCAAGCATAAAGCCGCGGTCCCGCCCGACCCGAGGGAGTTCAATTTCCGGATTCCCAAGGAGTTCAGCCGCCTGATCCTTCGATGCCTGGAGAAAGACAAAGAGAAAAGGTACCAGAGAGCGGAAGACCTGCTTTCCGAGCTCGCCGCCATCGAGAAAGAGCTGTCTGCCACGGAGATGATATCAGCCGAAAAAGAACCCATAAAAAAGATTTCAAGAAAGCTCTCTCCCCTGGTGATGGTGCCGGGTCTCGTCCTCGGGGTATTCGTCATCATCGCCGCGATCTTTTTTGTTCTTCGCGAACTCCGACAGCCGGGAGAACCTGAGCCCGCGAAAACTTCTGTCTCCCCATGGAAGAATTCCATCGCCGTCCTGCCGTTCAGAGATTCCAGCCTCCTGAAAGACCAGGAAGGCCTCTGCGACGCTATGGCCGAATCCATCATCGTTCGGCTGTCCCAGTTCAGGGAATTGAAGGTCACGGGCACGAATTCTGTCATGCACTACAAGAATACGGACAAAGATGTCCAGCGGATAGGAAACGAATTGGGCGTCGCGAACGTCCTCGACGGAACCGTGAGGAGGGAAGGGAACAAGATCCGGGTCATGGCCGAGCTCATCGACGGGGACACGAAATCCGTCATTTGGTCGAATACCTTCGACCAGGAGCTCAAAGGCATTTTTGACCTCCAGGACCGGATCGCCCAATCGATCGCCGAAGCACTGAAGGTTAAGCTTCTTCCCGGTGTCGTTGAAGGTTTCAATAAAGACCGGCCGAAGAACCTGCAGGCCTATGAATACTATGTGAAAGGGATGTCCTTCATCAAGAGCAAATATGTCCTTTTTTTCAGGGAGGAAGATTTCAAGACCGGCGTGGAAATGTTCAACAAGGCGATCGAACTCGACCCGAATTATGCCCTGGCCTATTTCGGGCTGGTCTGGGCCTATGAATATCATTACCAGATTGCTAACAATGATCAGGATGCCGAGATGGTCCAGAAAAGCGCCGAAACGGCCTATCTGCTTGATCCGTCTTCGGCCCTCACGAATGCGATATCGGCCTATGC
>CAZSMW010000281.1:0-5457 GCA_964607985.1 uncultured Eubacteriales bacterium | reverse complement strand
AAGCTCGGCGCTTGAGCCCGAACGCCTCCGCGAATTGCGTCCGAAGCCTTTTAGGGCTATCCTACATATGAATCAGAAGATGGTCTTTTCAATTCCACGTAAGGAGTCATCGTTATGTTCAAAAAATCGCTTTGCCTGTCTCTTCTGACAGCCGTCTTTCTAGCCTTGATCGCGGCGGCACACCTGTCGGCCGCGGCGGACAAGATCGACATCCCCTATCAGAAGTTTGTCCTCGACAACGGGTTGACGCTCATCGTCCATGAGGACCACAAGGCGCCCATCGTCGCCTTTAACGTCTGGTACCACGTCGGCTCGAAGAACGAGAAGCCCGGCAAGACCGGCTTTGCCCATCTCTTTGAGCATTTGATGTTCAACGGCAGCGAGAACTACAACGACGACTACTTCAAGCCCATGCAGAAGGTCGGGGCCACGGACATGAACGGGACGACCAACGAAGACCGGACCAACTACTTCGAGAACGTCCCGACTTCAGCCCTCGACCTCGTCCTCTGGATGGAGTCGGACCGGATGGGCCACCTCAAGGGGGCCATCATCCAGGCCAAGCTCGACGAGCAGCGCGGCGTCGTCCAGAACGAGCTGCGCCAGGGCCTCAACGAGCCCTTCGGCATCACCGAGGAACTCATCGTCAAGGGGACTTACCCGCCCGGACATCCCTATTCCTGGTCGGTCGGCGGCTCGATCGAAGACGTAGGAAACGCCAAGCTCGAGGACGTCCACCAGTGGTTCGCCACCTACTACGGCCCGAATAACGCCGTGGTCGCCATCGCCGGCGACATCGACGCCAATACGGCCCTCGAAAAGGTCAAGAAGTATTTCGGCGACATCCCTCCCTCGCCCCCCATTTCCCGGCACTCGAGCTGGGTCGCCAAGCGGACGGGCGCCCATCGCGAGAGCGTCCAGGACCGCATCTCCCAGTCCCGGATCTACAAGATATGGAACATCCCGGGATGGGGCACGGGCTGCGCCGACAATCTCGACCTGGCAAGCTCCATCCTTTCGGACGGCAAGACCTCGCGCCTCTACAAGCGGCTCGTCTATGACGACCAGATCGCCACGTCCGTGAACGCCTTCGTCAATGCACACGAGATCGGAGGGCTCTTCTGGGTCCAGGCCGACGCCAAGCCCGGCGTCGAACTCTCCCTTGTGGAGAAGGCCATTGACGAGGAGCTGGCCAAGTTCCTCGCCGAAGGTCCGACGGAGAAGGAGCTCGAACGGGTCAAGATCCAGGCCCAGGCCCGTTTCGTCCGAGGCATCGAACGGATCGGCGGCTTCGGCGGCAAGTCCGACATCCTGGCTTCGAGCCAGATTAACGGCGGAAGCCCCGACGCCTATAAAACCACCCTCAAGCACTTCGACGAAGCGACCGCCCAGAGCCTGAAGGAGACGGCGGTCAGGTGGCTCTCCGACGGCGTCTACATCCTTGAAGTCCACCCCTTCCCGCAGCTCGCCGCCGGGAAAAGCGATGTCGACCGCAAGAAGATGCCCGAGGCCGGCGCCCCGCCCGTCGTCAAGTTCCCCACGATCGAACGGGCGACGCTCGCAAACGGGCTCAAAATCATGCTGGCCGAACGCCACTCCGTCCCTGTCGTCAAGTTCGAGCTCATGCTGGACGCCGGGTACGCGGCCGACCAGTTCGGCGTTCCCGGAACGGCCACTCTAGCCATGAGTATGATCGACGAGGGGACGGCCAAACGGACCTCCCTCCAGATCAGCGAGGAGCTGGCCATGCTCGGCGCGGAGATGGGCGCCGGCTCTAACCTCGACACCTCGTTCGTCAACCTGACGACGCTCAAGGACAAGATCGACCCGGCCCTCGACATCTATGCCGACGTCATCCTCAACCCGGCCTTCCCGGAATCGGATTTCCAGAGGATGCAGAAGATCCAGATCGCCCGGATCGCCCAAGAGAAGGACTCGCCTTTCGGGATGGCCCTCCGAGTGTTTCCCAAGCTCATCTACGGCGCCGGCCATCCGTATGCCAGTCCTTTCACGGGGTCGGGTTATGAGGCGACCGTCGCCAAGCTGACCCGGAACGACCTCGTCAAGTTCCACCAGACCTGGTTCAAACCCGGAAACGCCACCCTGATCGTGGTCGGGGACACCACGCTGGCCGAGATCAAGCCCCGGCTCGAAAAGCTCTTCAAGGTCTGGCAGGGCGGCAAGGTCCCGGCCAAGAAGATCGCCGCCGTCGCGCTCGAACCGAAGTCCGTCGTCTATATCATGGACAAGCCGGACGCGCCCCAGTCCATGGTCATCGGCGGCCACCCGGCCCCGTCCTCCGCGGACCCGGAGAACGTCGCCATCGAAACCATGAACACCATCCTGGGCCGCGATTTCGTCTCGCGGATCAACATGAACATCCGCGAGGACAAGCACTGGAGCTACGGGGCCCAGTCCGCCCTGATCGATGCCCGAGGGCAGAGGCCGTTCATCGTCCTCGCGCCCGTCCAGTCGGACAAGACTAAGGAGACGATGGTCGAGATCAAGGGCGAGCTCGAGGGGATCCTTGGCAAGAAGCCGATCACCCTTGACGAATACAACACGGTCAAGACGAGCAAGGTCCTGCAGTTGCCCGGGCAGTGGGAGACCATGGACGCCGTGGAAAGCTCCCTCACCGGGATTGTTCAGTTCGGCCTTCCCGACGATTATTTCCAGAAATACCCGGCCCTGGTCCAAAAGCTAAGCATGGAAGACCTGGCCAAGGCGGCCAAGGCGACCATCCATCCCGAAAGCGTGATCTGGGTGGTGGTCGGCGACCGGGCCAAGATCGAGCCGAAGATCCGGGAGCTCGGCTTCGCCGAGATCCATATCATCGACGGCGACGGAAACATCATTCTTTGATAAGATAGGATTTCAAGTTCTCGAAAAGGAGCCGCATCGAATGAGAAAGAGTGTCATGTTCGCAATGATATGTTTCGTATGTCTGAGCCTTGCGCTGGTTTCCTGCGCGAAAAAGGAAAATCGAATATCGCCCGCCGCAACAGCCGATCCGGAGGAAGCGAACCCGTTCTTCGCATCCTACGGAACGCCCTTCGAGACCCCGCCGTTCGACAGGATCAGGGACGCACACTTCATGCCGGCGTTCCAGGAAGGCATGGCCCGGCAGAAGAAAGAGATCAAGGCCGTCGTCGCCAACCCGGAGCCGCCGACGTTCGCAAACACTATTGAGTCCGTCGAGCGCAGCGGGGAGCTGCTGACCCGGGTAAGCAACGTCTTCTTCTGCCTTTCGGAGGCGAACACGAACGAGGCTCTCCAAAAGATAGAGGCCGATATCTCGCCCCTTCTCGCCAAGCACCGGGACGACATCAACCTCGACCCGAGGCTCTTCGCGCGGGTCAAGGCCGTGTATGACGAAAGAGATAAGCTTGTTCTGACGGCGGAACAGGTGCGGCTCCTCGACAAGTTCTACAAGAACTTCGTCCGCGGCGGCGCGAACCTGGACGAGGCGGCCAAGGCCGAGTTCCGCAAGATCAACGAGGAGCTATCGGTCCTTTCGGTAAAATTCGGAGATAACGTCCTCAAGGAGACCAACGCTTTCGTCCTCGTCATTGATAAAGCCGATGACCTGGCCGGTCTGCCGCAAGCCGTCGTCCAGGGCGCGGCCGAAGCCGCCAAGGAGAGGAGCCTGGAGAGCCGATGGGTCTTCACGCTCCACAAACCGAGCATGATCCCCTTCCTCCAGTATTCGCCGAAAAGGGACCTGCGCGAGAGGATCTTCAAGGCCTATATCAACAGGGCGAACAACGGGAACGCGTCGGACAACAAGACCGTCCTGAGCCGGATCGCCGCCCTGCGCGTGAAGAGGGCGAACCTCCTGGGCTATAAGACCCACGCGGATTTCGTCCTCGAGGAGAACATGGCTAAGACGCCGGCGGGAGTCACCAGGCTCCTCGATCAGCTCTGGACGCCTGCCCTCGAGATGGCCGGCAAGGAGGCCGGGAAGCTCCAGGGCCTGGCCGCTAAAGAAGGCGGGATGTTCAAGCTCGAGCCCTGGGACTGGTGGTACTACGCGGAAAAGCTGAAAAAGGCCGAATACGATCTCGATGACCAGGTCCTGAAGCCCTATTTCCGGCTCGATAACGTTCGCGACGGCGCTTTCGCTGTGGCCGGGAAGCTCTGGGGGCTCCAGTTCACCGAGCGGACGGATATCCCGAAATATCATCCGGATGTCAGGATCTTCGAAGTGAAGGAGGCCGACGGAACCCACGTCGGCATCCTATACACCGATTACTTCCCGAGGGCCAGCAAGCGGGGCGGCGCCTGGTCGAGCGCCTTCAGGTCCCAGTCCTCGCGCGACGGGAAGAGGATCACGCCCGTCATCTACAACGTCGGGAACTTCTCCATGCCGGCCGGCGATACACCGTCGCTCCTGACCTTCGAGGAAGTCTCGACGCTGTTCCACGAGTTCGGCCACGCCCTGCACGAACTGCTCTCCAACTGCACCTACGAAACAATTTCCGGGACCAACGTCCCGTCGGACTTCGTCGAGGTCGCTTCACAGATCATGGAGAACTGGGCCGAAGACCCCGAGGTCATCAAGACGTACGCGAACCATTACCAAACGGGCGAGTCCATCCCGGATGTCCTGGTCGAGAAGATCAAGAACACGGGGCTCTTCAACAAGGGGTTCGAGACGGTCGAATATTTGGCCGCCTGCTATCTCGACATGAACTGGCACACTCTCACGGAGCCGAAGGAGCAGGACACCGCGGCCTTCGAGACGGCTTCGATGGCCAAGATCGGCCTCATCCCGGAGATCGTCGTACGTTACCGAAGCCCCTTCTTCAGCCACATCTTCTCGGGCGGATACTCGTCCGGCTACTATAGCTACATCTGGTCGGAAGTCTTGGATGCGGACGCGTTCCAGGCGTTCAAAGAGACGAGCCTGTTCGACCAGGCGACCGCGAAATCGCTCCGTGACAATATTCTGTCGCGGGGAGGCACCGAGGACCCTATGGTTCTCTATAAGAAGTTCAGAGGCCGGGAGCCCAATGTGGAACCCCTGCTCAAGCGGAAAGGGTTTCTGAAATAAGGCCCGGCCGGCCTGCGTTTTATTTCTTGAGCGGCAGGACGCCGGCCAGCTCGCCGATGACGTTGACAAGCTCCGTGCCTTGGGGCACGACGATCTTGGCGTTCGTGGCCAGGGCCTTCTCCACCGTCTCCAGCCTTTTCAGGAGCTGGGCGTTCCCGACGAAATACTGGTCGGCGGCCTCGTTGACGAGCTTGATGGCCTGGGCATCGCCCTCGGCCTCGAGAATCCGGGCCTGCCGGATGCCCTCGGCCTTCTTGATCTCCGCCCGCCTCTGTCCGTCGGCCACGGTCTCGGTGGCCGTCGCGTAATCCACGGCCGCGATCTTCTCGTTCTCGGCCTTGACAACCTTGTTCATTGTCTCCTGGACGTCCTTGGGCGGATCGATCTCCTTGAGCTCGGTCCGG
>CAZSMW010000280.1:0-5970 GCA_964607985.1 uncultured Eubacteriales bacterium | reverse complement strand
GGAAGGCGACGGGCGAGCTCGAGGGCGTGAGCTACGAGGAGATCCGCTACGAGGGCTACGGCCCCGGCGGCGTCGCCGTGATCGTGGATTGCCTGACCGACAACCGCACCCGTACCGTCGCCGACGTTCGCCACGCCTTCTCGAAGTTCGCGCCTTCATCACCGCCGGTGCCCTTCTTGATGGCCCGCTCGATGTTGTCCTTGGGCATGTTGGCGGAGCGCGCCTTGTCGACCACCAGCCGCAGGCGCGGATTGGCGGCGGGGTCGCCGCCTCCGACGCGGGCGGCGGTCGCGATCTCGCGGATGATCTTGGTGAAGATCTTGCCGCGCTTGGCGTCCGTGGCGGCCTTTTTATGCTTGATGGAAGCCCATTTGGAATGTCCGGACATGGTGAACTCCTTGGTGGAATACAAACAAACTCTAACACAAATGATATGTCCACGCAACTGGAGCGAGCCCGGCCGTGCCGGAACGGCCTGCTGCTCGTCGTCGTGGTATAATAATAAAAAAAAGGGAGATTTCCATGGAAAAAGACCCAAAGAAAATTGGATCCAGCTCTGAAGACGGCCTGAAACGCATCGATATCCCCATCACGGGTATGAGCTGCGCCTCCTGCGCCGTCAATATCGAGCGCGGTCTCAACGGGATCGAGGGCGTCGGATCGGCCAATGTCAATTTCGCCACCTCCCGGGCGACAGTCCTCTTCGATCCGCATTTGGCCAATCCGGAAGATCTCGTCAGGACGATCCGGGAGAGCGGCTACGACGTGGCGGCGGCCTCCACCGATATCGCCGTCGAGGGCATGTCCTGCGCGTCGTGCGTCGCCCGGATCGAGAAGGCCTTGCTCGCCTCGCCCGGGGTGCTGAAGGCCGCCGTGAACCTGGCGACGGCGAGGGCCCACATCGAGTACCTGCCGAACGAGACGAACCGGCGCGACCTGGCAAAGGTCATCGAGTCGGCGGGTTACAAGGTGATCGAGACGGGAGCCGGGCCCGCGGCAGAGGACGCCGAGCGCTTCCTCCGGGAAAAAGAATACAAGACGCTCCGGACCAAGGTCATCGCGGGCGCCGCTTTCGGCGTCGTCATATTCCTCGGCAGCATGCGTCATTGGTTCCCTTGGGTTCCATCGTTCCTCCAGAATTTCTACGTCCTCTGGGCCCTGGCGACGCCGGTCCAGTTCGTCCTGGGACTCCAGTTCTATCGGGGCGCCTGGGGGGGCTCCGCCACCGGACCGCCGATATGAACACACTGGTCGCCGTCGGCACCTCAGCGGCTTATTTCTTCAGCGTCGCGGCGACGATCTTTCCCTCGTTCTTCCACGGGGCCGGGGTCATGCCCGAGGTCTATTTCGACACCTCTGCGCTCATCATCGTCCTCATCCTTTTCGGGAAGATGCTCGAAGCCCGGGCCAAGGGCAGGACGTCGGAGGCGATCAAGAAGCTCATGGGCCTCCGGCCCAAGACCGCGCGGGTCATCCGCGAAGGCGGCGAGCTCGATATTCCGGTCGAGGACGTCGCGGTGGGAGACATCATCCTGGTCCGGCCGGGCGAAAAGATCCCGGTCGACGGTGTCCTGACGGAAGGGAAGTCCGCTGTCGACGAGTCCATGATCACCGGCGAGAGCCTGCCCGTCGAAAAAAAACCGGGCGACGAGATGATCGGGGCAACGATCAACAAGGCTGGGAGCTTCCGTTTCCGGGCGACAAAGGTCGGGAAAGACACGGCCCTGGCCCAGATCATCCGGCTCGTCGAAGAAGCCCAGGGGTCGAAGGCGCCCATTCAACGGCTGGCCGACGTCATCGCCTCTTACTTTGTCCCTGCCGTGATCGGGATTGCCGTCATGACGTTCGCTGTCTGGTACGCCTTCGGGCCCAGCCCCAGGCTGACCTTCGCCCTGCTCAATTTTGTGGCCGTGATGATCATCGCCTGTCCCTGCGCTCTCGGGCTGGCGACGCCGACCGCGATCATGGTCGGGACGGGAAGGGGCGCCGAGCACGGCATCCTGATCAAGGGTGGCGAGAGCCTGGAAACGGCCCATAAGGTTGACACCGTCGTCTTCGACAAGACGGGAACGTTGACCAAGGGGGAACCGTACGTGACGGACATCGCCGCGGCGGAGACCTTCGCGGACCTCGATGTCCTTTTCTACGCGGCGAGCGCGGAAAAAGTCTCCGAGCACTCCCTCGGCGAGGCCGTCGTCAAGATGGCCGGGGAGAGGGGAGTTGCCCTCGAGAATCCGGGGGACTTCCAGGCGCTCGAAGGATTGGGGATTTCTGCGACAATCAAAGGCAAATCCGTCCTGATCGGAAGCGCAAGGATCATGACGGAGCGAGGCGTGGACATCGGAAAATTGGCGGCCAAGGCGGACGCTTTCTCCGGGGAAGGGAAGACCGCGGTCTTCGTCGCCGTCGAAGGCAAGGCCGCGGGCGTTCTGGCCATCGCCGACACGCTTAAGGAGAGCGCCGTCCCGGCCCTGAGCAGGCTCAAGGCGCTCGGGCTGGAGCTTGTCATGCTGACCGGCGATAACCGGAAGACAGCCGAAGCCATCGCGGCCCAGGCCGGGATTATAACGATCGTCGCGGATGTCCTGCCCCAGGATAAGGTCAACGAGATCAGGCGGCTCCAGTCCTTGGGGAAGAAGGTGGCCATGGTGGGCGACGGGATTAACGACGCGCCGGCCCTGGCCCAGGCCGACGTCGGGATCGCCATCGGAACGGGCACAGATGTGGCCATGGAGGCCTCGGACATCACCTTGATCAAGGGTGACCTGGGCGGCGTGGCTTCGGCCATCGAGCTCAGCCGGCGGACGATTCGGACGATCAAACAGAACCTGTTCTGGGCCTTCATCTACAACACGATCGGCATCCCGGTCGCGGCCGGCGTCCTCTACCCATTCTTCCACATCCTCCTCAGCCCCATCATCGCCTCGGTAGCGATGGCGTTTAGCTCCATATCGGTCGTATCAAACTCGCTCCGGTTGAGAAAGAAGTAGGGGGGCTAGCTAAAAACCGATCAACCGTGTAAAATAACATATATAGGGACATATACCTGTGGTACGTATCCCCGATCTTAAAGGAGGCTTTATGAAGAAGCATTACAAACTGTCCGCGATAGTCGCGGTGTTTTCGCTTATCGCGGTTCTATCCGTTGTCGCCCAGCAGAAGGGCGACGAAACGTCCAAGGACCCCATCTGCGGAATGAGCGTCAAGATTTCCGGCGTCAAGTATACCGCCGAGTATCAGGGGAAGACTTATTACTTCTGCTCTGAAGGCTGTAAAGCGGAATTCCTCAAGGACCCCGCCAAGCACGCGGCGCCCGCCGCCGAGGCCCCAAAGGCCGGGACTATGGAAGAAGGCTGCGAGATGTGCTGCCAAGGCTGCTGCGGCATGATGGCCAAGATGAAGATGATGCCCATGACCGACGTCCAGAAGGACATGATGAAGATGCACGGCCAGATGCCGACGCCCCCGGCGCCGAACGCTCCGCCCGCCCCCCCCATGCCTCCGATGGCCGGTATGCACGGCGGGATGATGCCGAACTGTCCCATGATGAAGGACGCGCCGATGCCCGGCTGCCCGATGATGATGCGCGGCCACATGGGCATGCGTCACGGCATGCGTATGGGCCGCGGGATGGGTCCCATGAGCATGATGATGGGCCACGGGATGGCTTCGGACTGCCCGATGTGCGCCGTGAAATCCGCTGACGTCGAGACGACGGTCGAGAACACCAAGGACGGCGTCGTCGTCAAGATAACCGCCAAGGACGCCGAGAAGGTCAAGATGATCCAAGAAAAGTGGACTCAGAAAAAGGCCAGCTGCGACCCGGCCGAATGCCCGATGAAGAAAAAGGCTGAAGCCGAGAAGAAAGAAGCGGAAAAGAAGTAGAGATCCTTAGAACCGGAACTTCATCCCCGCGCTGAACCGCGTAAACGACGGATCGAGTTTCATCGAACCCAAGCCCAGCGCGCTTTCCACGTCCGCGACCGGATCGGTCAGGACGTCGTTCGGCGTCAGGTGCAGGGCCGTGTCGGTCTTGGCACAGGCGAAGTACCGGTACTCACCGATGAGCGAGATCGTTCCCGACAGGTGGAACGCCACCTCGCCCCCCACGTTGAACCCCAGCCTGTTCTGCGGGCCGAACTCAAAGGGCAGCTTGAAGTTCTGGATGTGGAGCACCCGGTCCGCCGTCGTCCAGAACTTAGTGTAACCGATGAATCCCGCCTTCCCTTCGAAGTAGAAGTAGCTGGGCCCGCCGGAGACGTTCACCGAGAGCGACCGGGTAAGAGGGATCCTGAGCACGCCGTTCAGGCTGAGGACAATCTCCCGGACGTCACCTTCGCTTTGTCCCCAATCCATGGAATTCGCGTAGCTGACCGTCCTTGTCGTGTGGTCGGGCATCGGCCGCTCGTAGGTCAGGGAGTAGGCGTACGCCGTGTTCGCGCCCTCGAAGTCCGGCTTGAAGTATTCGGCCATGAACTGGACCCCGATGTTGGAAACGGGGAACCAGGTGAAGAACGCGGCCAGTCCGCTGATCGCTTTGGCCTTTATCCTGATCGTCTGCTCAGCCTGGCTGCTGTAGGTCCCGCCGGATAGGTAGGGCGGCGCGTACCGGTTCGCGTAGCTTGCGTCCATGCCCGGGTCGTACCAGTTCCAGGTGAGGCCGAACTCGTACCTTTGGGCGAACACGGGAACAGCGCACGTGACCGCAAAAGCGCAAACAAAAATCCCCATCAACGCTTTTTTCATGTTCGTTCTCCTCCTTGTTTTTTCCTATTTATCGATCCTCTCGATGACCGATGTCACGAGCGGTTGATTGCTTTTGATCTTCAGAGACTTGACGAACGTTTCCTGCGTCGGTTCTTTTCATCGTCCCTATTTTTACAGAAATAGGGGAAAAAAGAAAGGGGGACCTAAACTTCCCACATCTTCACCGAGGTCGCGCTCATGGCGGCCGAGGAGAATGTGGACTATTTTTAAACATCACAGTATCCCCTGGAGCAGGAGTCTATCGTCTTTCATCCGGGTCGGCGGGGTTTCTTGTCCGGATATGCGCTCGAGTGCCGCTCTTCATGGTTCTTCGTGACTATTGACACCGCCATGCGGCCGGCTATATGATTCCGGCATGGATAGGCGAGGAGATTTTCGAGGAGTGCGAATGACGATAGAATAGGGGGGCATCCGGTACCAAGGGTTGGGGTGGAACCATGTTCGGATTCACCCCGGGAGAGAGAGGTTAGGAAAGCATTGAAAGGCGGATCAAATCGAATGAAAAAGAAGCTATTATTTCTATTATTGATCGTTTTTGTGTCGACCGCTGGAACGGCTTTCGCCCAGGTCACGCCGGAAGGGAAGATCACCGGAAAGGTTGTTGACAACCAGGGGAGTCCTCTTCCCGGAGTGACGGTCGAAGCCACCAGCCCCAAGCTTGTCGGCAAGGCCTCCACGGTCACCGACGCCAACGGGATATATCGTATAATGGCCCTCCCGTCTGGGACTTATGATATTACTTTCACACTTTCCGGGTTCAACACCCTGGTCAGAAAGGATATTTATCTCGAATTCTCCCAGACGCTGGCCCTAAACGCGACGCTGGAACAGGCCACCGTCAATGAGCAGGTCACGGTCGTCGGCCAGGCCCCCATGATCGATGTCAAGAGCACGACCAAGGGCCAGGTCATGGCGAAAGAGACCTTCCTCTCCCTGCCCCGGGGGAGGGCTTTCGATTCGCTCGTTAGCACCATCCCCGGCGTTACGAGCGAGGATGCCACGGCGGGCATTTCGGTCGATGGCGCCACGGGCGCCGAGAACGTGTTTTATGCCGACGGCGCGGACGTGACGAACTTCCACCTGGGAGTCAAGGGCCAGAACATCGTCCTCGAGCTGGTGGACGAGGTCAAGGTCACGGCGTCGGGCTACAACGCCGAGTTCGGCGGCTCGATGGGCGGCGTCATCAACGTCATCACCAGGGCC
>CAZSMW010000279.1:0-3025 GCA_964607985.1 uncultured Eubacteriales bacterium | reverse complement strand
TCATTCGACGGTCAGGAAGTGGACCTCCTTGAGCGCCTTGACCGCCCGGTCGGAAAAGAAGTCCGGACCGGGATAAACCGAGAACCGGCCTCCGTCCTTCTCACCTCTATCGCAGACAAGGAACTCGCCGTTGTCGTTCCTGTTAAAGACCTCGCTCGCCGAGCAGACAGCCCGGTAGCCATCGTCCCCGGCCAGGACGAGATAGCCCCGTTTGAGGTTCGGTGTATCTGCGGGATAAATATCCTTCAGGACCAAGCGAAGAGGCGCTCCTTCGAAATAGGCGATACCGTGGAAACCTTTACCCCGGCCGTAGAAGACCGACGGGAGAGTAAGGAGCGGAATGCCTTCCGGCAGGCGTGAGATCTTCCCGACTTCACGACCGTGATCGACGATCCGGGCGGAAGCCGAGAAGAGGGGCGATTTTCCCTTCTCGACGGCGAAAGAGAGCGGTGGGCTGAGGACGGTGATCCTGACCGGATCGTCGAGATTCCGTTCGGAGACGAGGTCGTTCGCCGCGACGATCTTGCCTACCGTGGGCATGGGCCAGCGTTCCTTGGTCAGTGACGGTACGATGCGCGCCGCCTTCGCCGCGACCAGGACGCGGTGGGGGGCCGTTGGATAGAAGATCTCCCCCCAGCTGAAGACGGCTTTTTCGCCCTTCTTATTCTCGATAACGACGAAGAGGTCGATGATGGACCGGAACTCCTTCTCGTTCTTCTTTTTGACAACCCGTTCCCGGAGGATATCGAAGAGGGAGTACCCCTGGAAGACGTAGGACCCGTCGAAAGCCGGCTTGCCGTTCTCCATACGGGCTTCGCGGACCATGACCGTCCGCAGCGGGAGTGCCGCGAGATCGACCTTGCCGGCCTGGACGACTTCGCCGGCCACTTCGATCGTCCCCAACGGGAGGTCGATGAAGGGCTCGTTATCGTAAAAATCGTTGTTCTCCTGGGCCGGAAGGAACAAGGCCAGCGCCAGCAGTCCAAAGAGAGCGATACCCCATTTTTTCATTTTCATGGCCATCTCCATTTAGCGGATTCAACGGTCCTTGGGCTCGAGTCTGACCCGGAAGCCTGCCTCGAACCGCCTCGAAAGCATCGGATAACCGGGTTCGGTGACGTAGGCCTTGTCGAAGAGGTTGTCGAGCTTGACGTAAAACGAGAAAGCCCCGAAATATTTCTCGAACGAGGCGTTGGCGACAACGTAGCCGGGGGCCGTGACAGTGGTGCCGCTGACGAGTATCTTCGAGCTCGACGCGGCGAGCCCCCAAACGGAGAAACGGTAGTCGTCGGTCCTGCCCAGCCCCGCGACGAGGCTGAGCTGGGACTGCGGCACGAGGTCCAGCCTCCGGTTCTGGTCCTTGTTCTTCGTGTCGAGGAAGGTATAGGACAGGCGGGCGTTAAAGGCACCCAGCGACTTGGCGACTTCGGCCTCGAACCCTTTGACGGAGGCCTTGCCGATGTTGATGTAGGTATTAAATCCCGTGGGCTGCTTGACGGAGTAGATCAGGTTCTCGACCTCGGTGGAGAAAACCGCCAGGCTCCCTTCGAACGATCCCACCCATGAGGCGCCCGCCTCAACGGTCGTCCCGATCTCGTCCCGGAGGGCGGGATTGCCGCCTGAGGTGCTGTAGAGCGACCGCATCGATGGGAATCGCGATTTCCGGGAGAGGGACAGGTGGAAGCCCAGGTGGGTGGTCGGGGCGAACCGAACCCCGGCTATCGGGTTCAGCGAGGTCTTGGACCCGCCGGCCTGCTTCTTAAGACGGTCGACGCTAAATCCTCCCGTGACCTGCCACTTGTCCGACAGCCGGAAGTCGTCCTCGACGCCGGCCGAATACGTCCGGTGCTCATAGGTTTCCCACGGGGCCGAAGCTGAGCCCTGCTGTTTCACGTGGTCGAGCCGGGCGTTGAGACTGAAGCGCAGATCGTTCCTCGTCCCCAGCGGATGGGAGCCGAGGATGAAGGCGCCGACATCGTAGTTCTTGTAGATGGATTCCCAGGAGAGCGCGTCCATGGAGGCGCTCTTGTACTGGTCCAGCGTGTTGTCCAGCTTCACGTAATAGGTCCGGACCTTGAGGGTGCCCTTGGCGAGCAGGGGGAACGTCCCGCCGAGCCCGAGGGTCAGGCGCCGCCAGTCCTTGAACCGCCAGTAACGGGACCTGTAGTACTGGGTGGCGTCGGCGATTCCGTATTCCGAGGAGTAATAAGAAGCTTGGGCGAGGATCTCGCTCTTCTCCCAAGGATAGAAGTAGACCTTCCCGTTTAGGGCGGTTTTACCGTAGTCGGAATTCCGGAGGAGGACGGCGGAATCACCTGTCCGGACCCGTAAGCCGTCGGAATGGTCCCGGGCCACGGCGCCCATGAAGACGGCCTTCCTCCAAGCTACCGCCCCTGAGGCGGAGACGATATAGTTCGCGTCCCGGCCGGCGGCGGCCCTCAACGTCAGGGAGGGGGTTCTCGGCTTAAGTGTTAGGATGTCCACGATCCCCCCGAGCGTGTTGGGCCCGTAGAGGACCGAGGAGGCGCCCTTGACGACCTTGATGGATTCGATGTCCTCGGTGAGCACGGTCTTGAGATCGTAGGTATTGAAGTAGGGGTCGTAGACGGGGACGCCGTCGATAAGGAGCGTGGTTTTGTCGGGGTCGAGGCCGCGGATCTTGACGCGGGATTCGCCCTTGCCGCCCGAGGTCGCGTAGGCGCCCGGGGCGTACGAAAGGATGTCGGAGAGGTTTCTCGGGGCAACGAGAGTCAGGACCGCCTCCGGGATCACCGACGTCGTGGCCAACGGCCGGTCCTGGGGCGCCGGGGCCGTCACCAGGATCTCTTCGGTCCGGACCCGGACCTTCTTCTCAGCCTCTTCTTTCTTCTCTTCCTGAGCGGAGAGGCCGGGGCCCGCGAAGAAGACGGCCCAAAGAACGGCCAAGGCGATAGGGGAAATTGGGAGTTTACGGAACATCATCGTTCCTCCTTTCCAAAGATGGGAGGCGAAGCCGTTTCCAGCTTCACCCTATCGGTCCGGCGGC
>CAZSMW010000278.1:0-2113 GCA_964607985.1 uncultured Eubacteriales bacterium | reverse complement strand
ACGGATCCTGAAGAAGCTCCGGTCCCCCGCCCTCCTCGTGACCCGGGGGTCCAGGGGAATGACCCTCTTCGAAAAGGGCCGGCCGCCTTTTGCCATCCCCGTTCACGGGACCACCGACATCGTCGACGTCACCGGCGCGGGTGATACCGTGATCAGCGTCTTCACCCTGGCCTTGGCCGCCGGGGCTTCGTTCCGGGAGGCCGCCGAACTTGCCAACCTCGCCGGCGGGATCGTCGTCATGAAGAAGGGCGCGGCAACCCTCACCCCACGGGAACTCAAACAGGCCATCCTATCTTGAAACCGAAGAAACTGAGGTCCCTGGCCGAACTGAGGAAGGCCGTCGAGGCCCAAAAGCGCCGCGGCAGGCGGATCGTTCTGGCCAACGGTTGTTTCGACCTTTTCCACGTGGGGCATGTCCGGTACCTGCGAGAGTCAGCCGGACAGGGGGACGTCCTGGTCGTGGCCTTGAATAGCGACTCATCGGTGCGCGCCCTCAAGGGAGCCGGACGCCCCCTCCTCCCCCAGAGGGAACGGGCCGAGGTCCTGGCCGCTTTCGAGTTCGTCGATTACGTCGTCATCTTCCGCGAACCCAACGTGGAAAAAGTTCTGCTCACTCTCAAGCCCGATGTCCATTCCAAGGGGTCGGACTACACGGTCGAGACCGTCCCCGAGAGGGAGACCGTCAAGAGCTACGGGGGAACGATCTTCATCGCCGGCGGGCCGAAGGTCCGCTCGACGAAGGACGTCGTCGGGCTCATCGCCGCCCGGAAGGACGCGGATGGATAAATTCCTGATCATCCGGATAAGCTCACTCGGCGATATTATCCATACTCTCCCGGCCTTCGCGGCTTTGCGCCGGGCCTTTCCCGGTGCACGGATCGCTTGGGTCGTCGAGGCCGCCGGGAAGCCCATCCTGGATTTGATCCCGGGCATCGACGCGGTCGTCATCCGCGGCGAAAAGGGCTGGATAAGAAAGATCCGAGACAAGGATCTGACCGCGCTTGACTTTCAGGGGTTGATCAAATCGGCCCTCATCGCCCGACTTTCTGGGGCGCGAAAGAGGATCGGTTTCTCCGGAAAGAACCTCCGGGAACCTGCCGCCTCGCTATTCTACACGGACCGCCTCGAAGCATTCCCTGAGGACGGCCACGTCATTGCCAAGAACCTCAAGCTTCTATCGAAACTCGGACTTGACGCCGGAACGGAAGAATACGAATTCCCGATCGTCATTCCCGCGTCCCTCGAGCAGGCCGTCGAGAACGCCGTCGTAGAGCTCGGCCGGCGCCCCGGACAGAGGATCGTCCTCTGCAACGTCGGAGCGGCCTGGGAGAACAAACGATGGGCGCCCGAGCGCTGGATCGAACTTTTAAAGAGGATCCGGGGCGAGGCTCTCTTCCATCTGCTTCTTTGGGGGAACGCGGCGGAAAAGGAAGCCGCCCTCAGGATCGGGGCCGCGACGGGAACGCCCGTGGCCCCTTTCTTCACAGTCCCCGAGGTCTTGGCCCTCATCAAGGGATCGCGGCTGGTTATCAGCGGTGATACGTTCGCCCTCCAGGCGGCATGTGCCCTTGACGTCCCGGTCGTGGGGATTTTCGGACCAACCAATCCGGTCCGGAACGGCCCATTCAGGGCCCGGGACAGAACGGCTCTATTCCCATTGGATTGCCATCCATGTTATAAAAGGACTTGTCCTTCGACCAAATGCATGAGCACCATCAAGGCCGGGGTCGTGGCCGGCCTGGTCCAGGAGATCCTCAAAGAAAATGTCTGATCTCAAGCTGACTAAATTCATCTGCCGTTGGAGGGTTCGGGCGGGAACCCTGGGGGTCATCGGGATCATCGTCTTCGCCAAGCCCGCCTGGGAATCCCTGCTCGCGGGGTTAGGCTTGAGCCTTCTCGGACTAGGCCTCAGGGCCTGGGCGGCCGGTCATCTCAGGAAGGAAAAAGTATTGGCCGTCTCGGGACCCTATCGGTGGACGCGAAACCCCCTCTACCTCGGGAGCCTGCTCATCGGGGCCGCCATGGCCGTCGGATCCTGGTCATGGGGGGCGGCGGCGATCCTCGCGGCCTATTTTCTCGTCTTCTATCCCGTCGTGATCACCGAAGAGAGAAA
>CAZSMW010000277.1:0-5586 GCA_964607985.1 uncultured Eubacteriales bacterium | reverse complement strand
GAGGCCAAGCGGGACCGGGTCCTCTACCTCCTCTTCTTTTTCGCGGCGGTCTGCATCGTCTTCTCCCGCGTCCTGGCCATCCTGACGGTCGGGGACCGGGTCAAGATCATCAAGGACGTCGGGCTCGCCTCGATCTCGCTCTTCGGCGTCCTCATGGCCATCCTGATGGGGACGGGGCTCGTCTACAAGGAGATCGACAAGAAGACGATCTTCACCCTGCTTTCGAAGCCCATCCACAGGGCCCAGTTCATCCTTGGAAAGTACCTGGGCCTCGTCCTGACGCTCTTCATCATGACGGTCCTCATGGCCATTATCTTCCTGGCCGTCCTCTTCTTCCATACGTTCAAGGTCGAATGGCCCATGCTCACGGCCATCCTCTTCATCTTTTTGGAACTCATGCTCATCACGGCCGTGGCCATCCTCTTCTCGACCTTCTCGACGCCCATCCTGAGCTCGATCTTCTCGCTCTCCTTCTATCTTATCGGCCACCTCTCCTGGGGGCTCGAGACGCTCATCAAGAAGATGAAGCCGGGGACCGGGCGGACTCTGGCCCGCGCGCTCTACACGTTCCTCCCCGATCTCGAGAACTTCAACTTCAAGACCGAAGTCGTCCACGGCCTGCCCATCCCGCCGAAGATCTTCGTCTATTCGACGCTTTACGGCGTCTTTTACGCGGCCTTCGTGCTCGGGTTGGCGATATGGGTGTTCCGAAAGAGGGATTTTATTTGAAACGGATCTCCGGAGGCTTCGCGCTTGCTCTGTTCCTGCTTGCGACGTGCGCGGGCTTCATGGGATTGAAGCTCGAGACCGACAAGATTCTTCGCGCGAAAATCCCCGGTTCATCCATCATCTACGTCCCCTCCGGCAAGTTCCTGAAATACGCCACGTTCGGATATTCCGGACTGGCCGCCGACATGATCTACCTCTGGGCCATCCAGTACTACAGCACCTACGAGATCGCCGACCGGTTCACCTATCTCGACCATATCTTTGCCATCATCGCCGAGTTGGACCCCCGGTACACGGACCCATACGAGGTCGGCTCCATGATCGCGGGCCAGGAAGCCCGCGATATCCCTCTGGCCCTCAGGATCCTCGACAGAGGGTTTGCCAAAAACCCCGACATGTGGCTCTTTCCGTTCGAGGCCGGGCACATCGCCCAGAGGCAGCTCAAGGACTTCGATCTGGCCCGGAAATATTACGAAAAGGCCATGGTCTTGCCGGGTGCGCCCGACTTCACCAAGAGGCTCTATGCCAACGCGGCGTTCAAGGTCACGGACTTCAAGACATCCTGGGAGACCTGGCTCGAGGTCTACAACACGGCCACAGACGACCGGGTGAGAAAGATCGCCTCGAACCACCTATACCAGGTCAAGGCCGAGATGGATATCGACGCCCTGAAAGAGGCCGTCGCGAAGTTCAAGGAGAAGTATAAAAGGCTTCCGGATGAGCTGTCCCGGCTCGTGACGGCAAGGATCCTGACTTCTCTTCCCAGGGATCTGGACGATAAGGACTACGTTTATGACGCGGCGACGGGGGACGTGAAACCTCCGACCATGTGGTGGAAGCGATGAGCCTTTTCCTCATCGTGCTCATCGGGCCGGCCTGGGGAAGCTTCCTCAACGTCGTCATCTACCGTATCCCCAGGGAGATGAGCCTGTTGAAGCCTCCCTCGACATGCCCCGGCTGCCAAAAGCGGATCAAGCCGTACGACAACGTTCCTTTCTTTTCCTATCTCATCCTGCGCGGGAAATGCCGTCATTGCGGGTTCAGGATCCCTTTTTCATATTTTCTCGTTGAGGTCCTGACGCCCGCCTCGTTCGTCCTCCTTTATTTCCATCACGGCCGGACGATGGGGCTCCCCTTCATCGCCTCCTGCCTGTTCGCCAGCGCGATGATCGCCCTCGGGTTCATCGACTATTATCACCAGATCCTTCCGGACGAGATCACGCTTCCCGGCTTGGTCTTGGCCCTGGGCTACGGGTTGGTGCGGCAGGATATGAGCTTCCGGCAGGTCCTGATCGGGGCCACGGTGGGATCCGGATTCCTGCTCTTTGTATACGGCGCCTATTTCCTGGTCCGCCGGAAGGAGGGGCTGGGCATGGGCGACGTGACCATGCTCCTGGTCATCGGGGCTTACCTAGGCTGGCTCCCGACCGTCTTGACTCTTATATTAGCCTCGTTCGCCGGGGCGCTGGTCGGGGTCTTCTTCATCCTGGTCCGGAAGAAGGACATGCAGTTCGCGCTTCCCTTCGGGACTTTTTTAGCGCCGGCGGCCTTTGTGGCCCTGATGTGGGGGGAACAAATCATTGAGGTTTATCTCAGTCTTTATAAGAAGTAAAGAGCGAGACGGGCGAGGCTGGATGATCCAGCGGCAATCATCGAATTCGAGATTCGCACGGACTTGCCGCGCTTACGTTCCTCAGTCCCCGATCGGTTCCTGCCAGGTCGTCACCCGCCAGAACGGGATGCCGCCCTTGATATAATCCAGGTCGCCTAAGGCTTCGTCGTAATAGAAATTCAGGTTGTTTCTGACCTCGATATAGTCACAGACGACGGCGCCCCTCAACGTGAAGTTGGCTTGATCGACGAGGAATTTCGCCTGGGGCATGTACAGGGCAGCGTTGAAATCGGCGTTATTACGGACGCTGAAGTCGCCGGTGAACTGCTCGGTGCCTAGAATCAAACAGTTCGGCGCGGTTCCGCTGTTGTTGATAGCTACGTTATTTACGATGCTGGCCGTCGTTTTCCCCAGGATCAGGGTCAGGCTGGAGTCGGCGGCGATGTTGATATTCGCGTTCTTTCCGCTGAATGATGCCGTCGCCCCGTCCAGGCCGGTGACGTAGATCGCCACGTTTCCCTGGACGGTGAGGGTCGTGTTTTTGGGAATTGTGAAGTTCGTGTAAACGCCGCTATCGGACGGAGTCAGGACCGTTTCAGACGAAGAGAGGTTGCCTTTGTTAAATCCCGTTGCGATGATGCTGGAAGGCAGGGGACTTTCCACGGGAGGTTGTGAAGTAAACCAGTCGTGAAAGTCAACGGTCGAGCTGAACATGTCGCGGGGCGGCAGGTTCCACAGGTCCACTGGAGGCAATTCGAACGGAGCGGACAGGATCTTACGCGTTCCGCTCGTCCCGTCAATGTCATCCGGGAACAGGCTTGAATCGGGCTGGTCGGCGTAGATGACATCCTGGATATCGGTCGGCTCGGTCCCGACCCCGGAGGCCAAGTTCCCGTGCACGTAGCTGCTGCTTCCCTGCTGGATCTCGATGCTGCGGGGATCGACCGTATTAGCATTTGTCCCCGCGTGTCCTTTCATTCCTTCATTGAGCGTGCCGTTTGGCTTAACCGCTCCATACGCGCCATAATTGGAGTTGTAGCTGTATGTCCTAAAGTTCGTTTTGGTCCATATCCCTTCATCAGCAAAGATCCCCAAATCCCATATGGACTTGAAGTATTTTTCCATGTTCACGTTGACCGTCCTGTTGACAAGGAGGTTAGCGATGTGGGGCATACTTCCCGTGGAAACGAGGGTCCGGACGTTGGGCTCGACACCATAATTGGTCGTAATGACTCCCTGGAAGGTCCCTGTCTTATCCCCGACCGCTTCGTTCGTAGCGACCAACGTGCCGTTCCCGTTCTCGTCGATGGCAACAATGCCGCCCGTAACCGCATAGGGCTGGTTCATCTCCCAGAGCGCCCGGTCAATACCCTCTTCGGCCAAATTGAACGCCGCCAGGCCCTTATAGGATTTATCTGTGATCCTATACTGCGAACCTAGCTTGGCCAAAAACGGCGTGGCCATGATCAGCATAGCAACGATGACGATGATCGCCACGACGAGGATCATGCCGCGTTCATGATCGGTTTTCCTGACGATTGGTTTGTTCATTTGGATGACCTCCCCACCTTTCTCATGATTAAGACACATGTTTTCACGTTTGTTACCTACCTCATCATCGGTGATATACCGCTGCCCGTAAATGCTCTCCCGAGATGAATTTCGAGATGAGATTATTGGGGCGACGTTCACCCCAAAAGGCTAGCCGGACCCTGATGACCACCGTCCCATATGGCGTAAATAATCATAGAATATGTAGGTCGGGGGGAGTAAAGAGGGATTAGCCTCGGATCACGCAGTCCCGTACCGCGGCCCGCTCGAAGGTCCTTCGGCGAAAACTTGCGTATCAGGCTGACCGACCGGCGGCTATTGGAGGACCTCCTGCCAGGAGATGATCTTCCAGTTTTCGTACCCCCCGGTCACTAGCTTGAGGTCGGCAAGGGCCTTGTCGTAATGGAAGTCGACCTGGACCTTGAAATCCATGGACGCTGAGATTAGGGCTCCGTAATAATCCAAGTGATTTTGCCCCAGGCCGGTCGTGACGTGGGCACCGGGGACGTACATAGCCGAATAAACTGTCCCGGCTTCGTCGCCCTTCGTGCCATGCTCGAAGTATACCAAGCCAGGGATATGCTTATTGTCGACCGTGCTAGCTTTATTTCCAAAATTATCGAGGTTCGTACCTCCCGGGATCGTGAATTGGTTCGTCCCCAATATAACGCAATCCGACGCCAGAGGCGGATTCCCTTGCGCATTGATGTTATAGCCCTTTTCAACGCTGAAGGAAGCGTTCCCGAGGATCAACGTCAGCGACGAACCGTCGGCAATGTTGATGCTGGAATTGTCGCCCATATAGAAACTAGCCGCCTGGGCGCCCTCTGTGCCGTAAGATGTAACATAGATGACTACATCTCCGCTAATGTTCAGGGTACCTGTAGTCTCGTGACCGCCAATCATGAATGAGGTATAGACGCCGCTATCGGCCGGGGTCAGGGATCCGCTTCCCGTGAATGTGCCCTGGATATAGGCGGGTTTAATCTCCCCCTCAAGCGGAGCCCTCGTCAGCCGGTCCGCATAATATGCAGATGATTCCGGGGTCGTGGCGTTGTATCCGATAAACCAGTCACCGACCGAATGAATCGACCCCAAAATCTCCTTGGGCGGCAGGTTGTACACGTCAACAGGAGGCAGGTCGTAATGCTGTTTCATGAGCCCGTTTCCACTCGTATCCAAAACGCCATCAGGAGCAGATATAACATTATCATCATGCGCATCAGCATCAGCGGGAAGCGTTCCAGCTTCAGAATCCGCACCTCCTACAATGACCGTGCCGTAAACATCGTTACTTCCTCCGCCGGCATCGATGACCCATGTCGCTTCTCCGGGAACGTTGGGATTTTTATTGCCCCCGGTGTACGAATTAGAACCGAAAATGACATCGGGGAGATGCGAATTTGTCCCGCCATAGGCCCCGCCCCCGCTCGCTGGGTCCGAATTATAAGCGTCGAGCAGGAAGCCATTATGGATATAGAAATACTTATCCACGAAGAAACCGACATCAAAAATGGATTTATAGAACTGTTCCAAAGTCACCCGAACGGAGCGGTTCACTGGCCTGTCGGCGATGAAGGGGACGGTCCCGGTCGAATCCAAGTTCCTTCGGGGAGGCGTCGTTCCATAGGGAGGCCCGAGCAGGAGATTCACGTTGCCCATGATCGTGGCGTTGGCACTCTTGATATTGTTGA
>CAZSMW010000276.1:0-8735 GCA_964607985.1 uncultured Eubacteriales bacterium | reverse complement strand
TCCAGAAGGTCGTCGAGATCTTCGACGAGGGTGTGGCCCGGACCTTCGGGATCCATTCCGAGGGACAGGTCACGGTCATGATCCACTGCGGCAGTCGCGGGCTCGGCCACCAGGTGGCCTCGGACCACATCGAACTCATGGCGAACAGGTTCGGGACCGCGGGACTGCCGGATAGGGAATTGGTCAACGCTCCCTTCCGCTCGGACCTCGGACAGAGATATTACCGGTCGATGTGCGCCGCCGTGAACTATGCCTTTGCCAACCGCCAGATGATCGCCCATCGGGTGAGGGGCGTCTTTGCCCGGGTCCTGGGAAGCGCCGAAGGGATGGACCAGGTCTATGACGTCTGTCACAACGTGGCCAAGCTCGAAAGGCACGCGGTGGGAGGCGTCGAAAAACAGCTCTGCGTCCATCGTAAAGGCGCGACCCGGAGCTTCGGCCCGGGCCGCCCGGAGGTCCCGGCCGTGTATCGGGCCGTCGGCCAACCTGTCATCATCCCCGGGAGCATGGGCACGGCGTCTTATATCCTGGTCGGGACCGCCGAGGCCGAAGAAAAAAGTTTCAGCTCAACGGCCCACGGGGCGGGCCGGGTTATGAGCCGGCACGAAGCCCTCAGGCGTTTCCGGGGCGAGCAGATCCGCGACGAACTGGCCGCGAAGGGGATCGAGCTCAGGTCCACGAACTGGAAGGGCGTCGCCGAGGAAGCCGCCGCCGCTTATAAGGATGTCGATGAGGTGGTCCGGGTCTCCCATGAACTGGGGATCGGACGCCTCGTGGCCAAGGTCGTCCCGATCGGAGTCATGAAGGGCTGACCTCCCTCCTTTTCGTTCTCGCCGCCGTTCTGCTATCTTTATCGCCGTGAAAGTCCTCCTCGCCGGCTTCAATCATCTTTTTCCATTCTCTGGGTCGAGCGTTAACGCGGATTGACGCTCGAGTACATTGTTAATTTAGTAAGTAATCAGTTTAATTGACATACAAATTAAATTATGTTATGTATTTTATCAGGAGTAAGCATGGAAACCACTGTCATCACTTCGAAAGGCCAGGTGGTTATTCCCGCCAAGATTCGCCGCCGGCTGAACATCAAGAAGGGAACAAAATTTAACGTGGAGGAGCGCGATCATGAGATTGTGCTTAAGCCCCTGAATGCCGACTATTTCAAAAAGGTCTCCGGAGCCCTGCCGACCAAGGGGAAACTATCCAGGTTGCTCCTCGCAGAACGGAAACTGGCAAAAGAGCGCGAGGGTTGAGCCGTGCGCCGGGTTTTAGACGCCCATGCCTTGATGGTTTTTCTGGAGAAAGAACCGGGATTCGAGAAGATGGAAGCCCTGTTTATTGCGGCCGTGGAAGATGACGAACCACTGCTCATGTGCACCGTGAACCTTGGTGAGGTTTTTTACATCGTGCATCGGGAATGCGGAGCTGCGAAAGCTGTAGAGATCGAGGATCTCATGCGCACCCTGCCAATCGAAATAATGGCCGCCGATTGGCCCCTTGTCCGCGAGGCGGCATTACTTAAATCAGGATACAAACTCTCTTATGCCGACTGCTTTGCCGCTGCGCTTGCAAAAGCCAATAGAGCCGAACTCGTTACCGGGGACAAGGAATTTAAAAATGTGGAAAGCCTTATTAAAATCATGTGGATAAGCGGTAAAGACATTCAACAAAAAATATGATTACCGAGCTTGACTAAATTTAATCCACGGCCTTCGCGGCCTTCTTCTTGGCTGCCGACATCCGGTAGCTTCCGATGTTGATAAAAATTCTTTCTTGGCGATGCGACTCCGGATATCCGTAGAAATGGGTCCGCCGGCTCCTGTGTGGGTATCGCCCGGGCGACCTCGCGCATTCCCGACAAGGGGCAGGTCATTCATCGATCACCTGAAGCTTCGGTTTGTGGCGGCGAAGCTTCCGCCGTCCCATGTTTTCGAGCAGGTCGCCCTGCCGGCGGCCGAAGAGAGCGGGGAATATTTCTAATCTTTCGTGATCGGAGGGGGAGCGGGAGTCTATTGTTTTTTAGCCGGTGCGGCGGGGTTTCTTGTCCGGATATGATCTGCGGGCGCGGTTTTCGCGGTTATTGACATTGCCGCCCGGCCGGCTATATAGTTCCGCTATGGATAGGAGGGGGGACTCAGCGCTAAGGGCGGGAATTCAGCTCGCTGGGAAAAAGCAAATTCTTATATTTATGATCGGCAAAACGGTTTCGCACTACCGGATCCTGGAGAAGCTCGGCTGACATGCCCCATTTTTTTATTTAAATATATCGCCAAAGGAGGCAAAGATGGGCAGATTCCGATCTGTAAATTTGGCTCTGGCGCTTTATCTCTCTATCTTGTTTGTTGGCCCTTCCATGGCCCAAGAGCAGTACGCCAACGTCCGCGGCCAGGTCGTTGATACCGATGATCAGCCGCTTCCCGGAGTCACGGTTACGCTCCAATCCCCGCTTTTTGCGCCCCGCTCAGAGGCGACCTTTCCCTCTGGCATCTTCCGGTTCATCAATGTCACCCCCGGCGTTTACACCCTGAAATGCGGGCTCCAAGGCTTCAAGACCTACCTCCAGCAGAACCTGGACCTCCGCGTAGGCTCGAACTTCGACCTCAAGATCGTCATGGAGCAGGCCGCTCTCCAGGAGGAAGTGACGGTCAAGGCCGAATCGCCGATCGTAGACACCAAGAAGACGTCGGTCGGCGTCAACGTTACGCAGGTCGCGCTGCAGGAGGTCCCTTCGGCGCGCGATCCCTGGGTGATTCTTCAGCAGGCCCCCGGAATCTTGATGGCCGATGAGAACGTGGGCGGCAGTGGCTCAGGCATGCAAACGCTTTTCTACTCCAAGGGCACCGACTACGAAAGCGCCATGTGGAACATGGACGGCATCCCGATAACCGACATGACATCCATGGGCTCATCCTTCTATTATGATTTTGACTCCTTCGAGGAGATGACCATCACTACGGGCGGACAGGATGCCACTGTCCAAACCCCCGGCGTTTCCATCAACTTCGTCACCCGGCGCGGGGGGAACAAGTTCCAGGGGATGGCCCGGTTTTATTTCGCCAACGATGACCTTCAGGCCGACAACCGGACCGAGGAATTGAAGGAGCTTGGCTACGTGGGCGACCAAATCGTCCAGATGTCGGACTACGGTTTCCAGTTCGGCGGTCCCATTTTTAAAGACAGGCTCTGGTTCTGGCTGGGTTTCGGCGTCCAGGACGGCCGCCGGCTGACCATCGACGGCTACCCAACCAAGTATACGCTTTATAACTATAACGCCAAGCTCAATGCCCAACTCAGCTCCAAGAACAGGGCCGAGCTGGCCTTGTACTTCCCTCTCAAATACGCCTACGGAAGAGGGGCCGGACCGTTCAACCCGCCGGAGACAACCTCGAACCAGAAGCCCAACGGCCCGGTCTATGTCAAGCTCGAGGACGAGCACATTTTCTCCCCCGATTTCCTGCTGTCTCTTAAGCTGTCCTATCTCAACAATCCCTTTGAGCTAAATCCCCAGGGCGGCCTTGACGCACAGGCCGGCTATGATTTTGTCACCGGAATGTATTCAGGGACGAATTCATATGGTTTCACCAAGCGGCCCAATTACGACGCCAATTTGGACGGCAATTTCTTCAGCGACCGGCTGCTGGGCGGGAGCAACGAACTCCGGTTCGGGCTGGAGTACCGCCTTTCTAAAGTGCAGTCATACATTCGCGATCCCGGGGATGTGTGGAGATATTACCGCAACGGCAGACCGCGTCTCGGCTACGTTGAGAGGGGACAAAATAGGCAGGCGCACCTGGATCACGTCAGTTTTTATTTGAGTGACTCTTTTACCACGGGGCGATTAACCTTGAACCTGGGACTGAGAGGCGATCGGCAGAAGCCCTGGATCGACGCCTCTCCGGTCGAGGCCAGTCTTTCAGCCCCCGATTTCCTGCCCGCCCTCACTTTTCCCGCGATCGACCCGGGATTCGCCTTCTTCACCCTCTCGCCAAGGATCGGGTTTACCTTTGACTTGACGAACGATAAAAAAACCATGCTCCGGGGCAACATCGCGCGCTACAGCGATCAAATGTCAAACTTTGCCGCCGACCTGATAAACCCCGCCCAATTTGCTGAAGCGGGCTATTTCTGGAAAGACCTCAACGGCGACGACAGGGTCACCACCGACGAGCTCCTGGGCTACCCGCTGGACGGGCTGCTCGATTGGTACGGGTTTGACCCCTGGAATCCCACCGCCCTCGAAACGCCCAACGCCATCGATAAAAACCTCAAATCTCCGCTCACGGATGAAATCCTCTTGGCCGTGGAAAGGGAGATGTCCGCCGATTTCTCACTGGCTACTACCCTGACCTTGCGCCGCATGCACCGTTTCACCTGGGAAGTCATGTACGACAAGGAAACGGACACCAAGATCACCCAGGATGATTTTCTCGGGCCGGTCACCGGAACCCTCACCTACGACGGCCGGACCTACAATTATCAGTATTGGTACTTGGACCAGCTTCGACCCGCGGGCTCGCTTATGGAGAACCGGCCCGACGCCCACCGAAACAATTCCTCGGTCGAAGTTACGGCTGTGAAACGACTGAGCCACGGCTGGATGTTGAACGCTTCTTTTACGTACCAGTGGGATAAATTCTCTTACGGAGAGAAGGGCTACATTGACCCGACGAATGTCAAGATCAACGACGCTGTCGGACAGGGCATCTGGATGGCCAAGCTCAGCTTCCTGTTCGAACTGCCCTGGGACATCGCCTTCAGCGGCTTCGCCAATGCCAGGCAGGGCTACAACCTCGGCGAGCAGATCGTTGTTGATACGCCGGAGAGGGCGGAGACCGGCTTGGGAGCCTATTTCTATCTGGACACGGTCAAACCCGGAGCCAAGAGGCTGCCCGGTTTCCTCAACGCCGACTTGAGCCTGTCCAAGAACGTCAGGCTAAAGGGTTACGGTTCCTTGGTCCTGGAAGTCGATGCCTTCAACATCTTCAATTTCAGTCATACCCTTGGGCGATACAAGTTGGCGAACTCGCCCGATTATGGGCAGATCACGAAAATTCTCAACCCGCGGGTCATTCGGTTGGGCCTGCGGTACAGATTCTGAGCCAGTCCGCTAGCCGAAATATATGGCTAAGACGGGAGAAAGCCAGAAAAAAAAGGGAGGGCTGCGGCCTTGAAGTGCCCGAAGTGCGAGACGGTGAACCCGGCCGATTCCAAATTTTGTAAGGAGTGCGCCACTTCCCTTCCTTCATCTGATAAGCCTCAAATTTCAGTAACCCGGACCCTCGAGACGACCGCCGACGAGTTCGCGCGTGGGACTTTGTTCGCCGGCCGCTACGAGATCATCGAAGAGCTCGGGGTCGGCGGAATGGGCAAGGTCTATCGCGCCCACGACACCAAGCTCAACGAGGAAGTCGCCCTCAAGCTCATCAAGCCCGAGATCGCGGCCTACAAGAAGACGGTCGAGCGGTTCCATAACGAGATCAAGATTGCCCGTCAGATCAGCCATAAGAACGTCTGCCGGACCCACGACCTCCACCAGGAGGGGGAAACCCTCTTCCTGACGATGGAGTACGTCCGGGGCGAGGACCTGAAGAGCCTGATCCACAGGACGAAGACGCTATCCGCAGGGACGGCGCTATCGATCGCCCGCCAGGTGGCCGAAGGGCTGGGCGAAGCCCACAAGCTGGGCATCACCCACCGGGACCTGAAGCCCGGTAACATCATGATCGACAAGGACGGCCAGGCTAAGATCATGGACTTCGGGATCGCGCGTTCGCTTCATAGCGGCGGGATCACGGCCGAGGGGGGCATCATCGGAACCCCGGAGTACATGTCTCCCGAGCAGGTCGAAGGGAAGGAGGCGGACCAGCGCTCGGATATCTATTCGCTCGGAGTCATTCTCTACGAGATGGTCACGGGCCGGCCGCCGTTTGAAGGCGATACGTCCTTCAGCGTGGCTTACAAGCACAGGCACGAAGCGCCTGAGGAGCCGCGGAAATTCAACCCGCAGCTTCCTGATGCCCTTAACCGTGTGATTTTGCAGTGCATGGAGAAAGACAGAGAGACAAGATATCAGACGGCGCAGGAATTGCTGGCGGATTTGGAGAAAATTGAGAGAGGGGCGCCGGTCTCCGCAGAAACGGCGCCGGCGGCAAGAAAGCCTCTCACCTCCAAAGAAATCACGGTCACGTTTTCCCTCAGAAAGCTGCTCGTCCCGGCCCTTATCGCCTTGGTACTCGTCGCCATCGGCGCTGCCTCATTCTTTATTTTTAGAAAATCCGGCCCCAGCCCCGGCCTCGACCCCGATCTCGTCGCTGTCGCCGTGTTCGAAAATCAGACGGGCGATTCCTCTCTCGATTCCTTGGGACGGATGGCTTCCGACTGGATCAGCCAGGGGCTGTCTCAGATCAGAGGCCTCAAGGTCGTTCCGATGATGAGCGTGCCGCAGCTATCCCCCATGGCGAAGCCCGGAGAAAAAACGCGCCTGCCGCCCTCTCCGCTTCAATTTCTCGCTGAACAGACCGGCGCCGGGAAGGTGGTCTCAGGGACATACTATCTTGACCGCGGCGAGCTCCAATTTATGTCCAGCATCATGGATACCCTGAAGCGGAAGCTCATCGTTTCTCTTGATCCGGTCAAGGGGAGCCTGGCCGAAAGGATGGATGTCATCGAGAAGCTCCGCCAGCGCATCATGGGCGCTCTGGCCGCTGACCCTGGATATTCGATCGGTGATTGGAAAGGCGCGCATCCTCCGAGCTATGAAGCCTACCAGGAGTTTGTCCTCGGAGTGAGTTCTCGCGGGAGCGATTTAGCCAAGGCTATCAGCCATCTGGAAAAGGCCGTCGAACTCGACCCCGGATTTATGCCCGCCTACCAATGGCTGGCTCGTTCTTATCAGAATATGGGCCTGTGGGACAAGGCCGTATCAATTCTCGGGTTCATGGATCAGAACAGGGATAAGCTCACGCCGGAAGGGGCGCTCTTTTTGGATCGTATGAAGGCGGAGAGCCAGGGAAAAAATGAGGAGTCCCTGCGCGCCATCCTCCAGCTGCAAAAGCTCGCCCCGCGTGAAGTTCTTTATAACTTCCTCGCGGTCGCAGTAGAGATAGGACTCAACAAGCCTCGTCAGGCTCTCGATCTATTCGAAAAGGTCGAGCTCCCTGAAAACCGGCTGGATGCCACTTGGTATGCCTATTGGTGCGTCGCTCATTACTTTCTGGGAAACCATAAGAAGGAGCTAGAAGTCGTCCGCAGGGCCCGGAAATATTTCCCTGATGCTTTGGGTTTGATGGCCAATGAAGCGCGGGCGCTGGCGGCTCTGGGAAGGATCGAGGAGGTCAAGAAGGTTGTTGATGAGAGCCTCCTCTCGAGATCTTCGATTGGAACCGCTGGACGCGTCATGCTCGGCGCCGCCCGCGAGCTTCGCCTCCGCGGATATCAGGAAGCCTTCAAGGACATGGCCGGGCGTGCGGTGGAATGGTACCGGGGCCGGGCGGCCGGCAAAGAGGCGGCGGAGGAGCAACGATACGAGCTGGCTGTGGCGCTCTATGTTTCTGAGCAATGGGAAGAAGCGGGCGCACTGATCGAAAAGCTGAGGTCAGAAAAACCCGATGATATCGATTACCTCGGATACGGCGGCGCGCTCGCCGCCAGGAGGGGCAACAAGGAAGACGCGCTGAAGATTTCTGAAGAGCTGAAGAGGATCGACCGTCCCTACACATTCGGCGCGCAGACGTATTGGCGGGCGAGAATCGCCGCGCTCCTGGGAATGAAAGAGGAGGCCGTGGAGCTTCTTCGCCAATCGTTCGCCCAGGGGAACAATTATTTGGATATTAAAGGTGTTTTCATCATCCAGGAAGCGGACCTTGATCCGCTCCGTGATTTTGCGCCGTTTAGAGAGCTGATGAAACCGAAGGGGTAGGATGCCAGGAAGAGGTTGGCGGCATTGAAGCAATAGTATTTTCTGGGGTCAATTTTCTAAAATCATCGGATTTTCCATCCGTCGCTTTGCCGGTCTTCCACCGGAACACGGATCGTATCCGCTCCCATGTGTTCCTCTGCGTCCTTTCTCTTCTTCTGGAGCGGGTCGCGGAGCATGAATGCGGGGACACTTGGCCGTGTCTCCGGGAGGAATTGCGGTCGATAAAGATTGGTCAATTGTTGGCGCCTCACGGAACGGTGTATCAGACCTCTCCGGGCAGCCTTCAGGCTCGCAACTTATTGAAGACACTCAAAATAGATCCGCTGCCCTCGGTCCTGGCCGTGGAATAATCCTCCCAAAAACCTAGATACAAGACCCCTTCCCAGGAAAATACCGCATCCTTTTTGATTGCTGTGAGTTACGAGCCCTTCACTTGACTAGCCGTGTCAAACTCGGGTCTGAGGGAGGAACGTCATCATGAAAGGATTCCGACTCGTGTCCGCGACATTTCTTCTTCCCGTGCTGGCTTGGCCGGGGATCCAGGTCACGGCGCCGAGAGGCGGGGAGACGTTCAACTGCGGCCAGACCATCACCGTGGCCTGGACGAGCTCAGGTTGCGGCGACCGGGTGAAGATCTTCCTGGCGGCGGGCGGGCAGTCCTTGGCCTTGACGGACAGGATCCCGAGCGTCGAAGGGGCGAACAGCGCCGGCGTCGTCCTCCCGGCCTCCCAGCCGGCCGGGAACTACCGGATCCGCGTCCAGTCGGTCACCGGGACGTATTGCGTAGGCACGACGCCGCTCTTTGCCGTCCAGTGCGGGG
>CAZSMW010000275.1:0-1537 GCA_964607985.1 uncultured Eubacteriales bacterium | reverse complement strand
GCTTAACTTAATGAAGTTAGGCCTTTTAATATTTCCTGAAGGGCCCTTGAAGTTTGGCTGTATGTGCAGACCCGAGGATTGAATGGTGAGTAGCTGGCCGGCGCCGTCAGTCCTCAGGATGGGGAACGAGGTGGTGCTCGGGAAAGGGAAATAGCTCCGAAGTCAAACGCTATGGTTATAAGTCCTGTCGATCCGTTTCGGACGCTCTTCCTCGAACTCACGAGCCACTGCAACATGCACTGCGCGTTCTGCCCGTCCGATGTCCTGCATCGGCCGAAGGAGCATCTTTCGGAAGCTCGGCTGCGAAGGTTCCTCGACCAGATCCACGCCCTCAACTTCCGCACTCCCGTCCTCCTCAATGTCCTCGGCGAGCCCCTCCTCAACAAGAAAGTCTATGAGGTCTTGGACCTGCTCGAGGCCGAAGGCCATCCCGTCACGCTGATCACCAATGTTTCTCTCCTCGGCAACCCGGAAGTCCGGCGGGATCTCCTCCGCCACGGCAATCTGACCCTGGCCCTCAGCTTTCAGACGGCGACGAAACGCTCCTACCGAATGCGCGGCTATGACCGTCTGCCTTTCAAGAAGTTTTACGGGACGGTATTCGAGGTCATAGAAGATAAATTCCGGACGGGGAGCGCCGTCCGGCTCGAGGTCCACGTGGCTTCGAACTTCGTCGTCTCCCATGACCCGACCGTACAGGCGGGACGCGGGTTCGATCTTTGGACTAATTTTCCAAGCGACGGAGCGGAGCGGCGTTGGATAACCCGAACGCTCAAGCGGCTGGAGCGGCTGGCTGAGGTCCTTCAGAAGAGATATCCGGAAGCTTACGCCCGAGAGCGGGCGGCGGCGCTCGAGAAGTACAGGGAGCACATCGGGACGAAGATCGCCGTGGATCGAGCCGGGCTGCCGCCGGAATTCCATCGCCTCAAGGACGAGGTTTTCTGGGGATACATGGCCTTGCCCAACGTCTTCCTCGTCTTCAAATCGCTTGAGCTCTGGACACGCGACCGAGATTTCCTCAGGGCCACCCTGCGGGCCGGAACATTTGTTTACGTGGAAGAGCGCGAGGAACCGAGGACCTGCGTCATGGCCGACAACTTCGGCCTCCTAGCCAACGGTGAGTACGTCCTTTGCTGCCTCGACTATGAAGCTGAAATGGCCATCGGCAATATCGACTCGATGCCGGTGGGGGAGGCGCTCGGATCGGAAAAACGGACCGTTGTCCGCAAGAACGCGATGACCGAAAACGTCTGTCGGCGGTGCAAAGGGAACGTCTTTATTTTCGACACGGCACCGCTCTCTTCGCCTACTCAGGAAATCGATCGGTTCGGCCGGGGCTGGTGGGAGTTCGAGCCCGGCTTGACCGGCTCCGGCGGGCGCTGGACGAAGGGGAGGGCGTGGGCTTATGTTTATGGCCGCATCGCGGCGCGGAGCCTGAGGCTGTCTTTCCTGTCGCCGTCCGAAGAGGCCGTGCCGTTGGAACTCGCCGTGTCCGTTTATGACCCACACACGGACGATTTCGCGCCGGTAGCGTCTT
>CAZSMW010000274.1:0-2715 GCA_964607985.1 uncultured Eubacteriales bacterium | reverse complement strand
ATCCTGATGGTGTGACAGCTTATGGCGCTGAAAGCGGAGAAGATCGCGATATTATAACCAATCCCCTGGGAGACTCTTGGTTCAAATATACAGCTCCTCATTTTGAATGGGATGCGAAAGAAACAGAACACGGAGCGCATGACAATGCTGGCGGTTCCGGAGTAGCTGGATATTATGTTTATTTTGGAGAAAACATAGCAGAAGAACCGATAGTCTTTCAAGAAGAAACAACTTTTACTGCTCCGGCGCTGAACATAGTTAGTGATTCAGGAAAAACTTATTATTTAAGAATCCAGGCGGTGGATAATGCCGAACCGCCCCCGGAGCGGCGCCGTGATCCGTCCGGCCCTCGTCGTCGCGCCGATAAGCGTGAACTTCTTGATCTTGAGCTTGTGGCTCAGGGCGCTCGGCCCCTGGCCGATGACGATGTCCAGGCTGAAGTCCTCCATGGCCGAATAAAGGATCTCCTCGATCGAGGGGTGGAGCCTGTGGATCTCGTCGATGAACAGGACCTCTTTCGTCTGGAGGTTGGTCAGGATGGCCGAAAGATCGCCCGTCCTCTCGATCACCGGCCCCGCCGTCGGCTTGATGCCGACGCCCATTTCCCTGGCGATGAGGTAGGCCAGACTCGTCTTGCCCAGCCCCGGCGGCCCGTAGAGGAGGACGTGGTCGAGGTGCTCGTCCCTTTTCTTCGCGGCCTCCATGAAGATCCTGAGGTTGGCTTTGATCGTCTCCTGCCCGACGAACTCGTCTAGGGTCCGCGGCCGCAGGCTGTCCTCAAAGAGAATATCTTCCTTCATCCTTACAGGGCTCAGTAGGACCGGCATCATCACACCTTCGCCATCCCGGCCAGGCAAGCCCTGAGCATCTTCTCGAATCCGGCGTCTTTGGCCGCCGACGCCACCACCTGGTCCACGGTCCGCTCGATCTCCTTCCTCCGGAAGCCGAGGTTCATCAGGGCGGAGATGAGGTCCTCCTTCTCCGGCGACGCTTTCGCCGCCAGGACCTGCTCCTTCTTCTCCAGCTTGTCCTGCAGTTCCATCGTGATGCGCAGGGCCGTTTTCTTGCCGATCCCCGGGACCCGCGAGATCCGGGCGACGTCGGCCCGCCGGATGGCGTCCTCAAGCTCGTCCGGCCCTATTCCCGAAAGGACGTTCATGGCCAGCTTCGGCCCGATCCCCGAGATGCCGATGAGCTTAAGAAATGTGTCCCGTTCCTCCGTCGACGCGAACCCGAAGAGCGAGAGGGCACTGTCGGTCAGGTGGGTGTGGATGAAAAGCTCCACGGGACCGTCGACTTCGCCTAGTTTGAAGAAGGTCGAAAGGGGGATGGCCGCGCAGTAACCCACCCCCCCCGTGTCGATGACAACTTGGTTGGGTGTCTTCCGGATCAACGTTCCCTTGAGGTAGGCGATCATCCGAACGATTCCTCCAGTTTCTTCTGAAAGATCCTCGAATTGAGGTGGCAGATGGCCGCGGCCAACGCGTCCGAGGCATCCAGGGAGAGGGCGTCGTCCTCGAGGTTGAGGAGGGTCTTGACCATCACCCGGACCTGGTTCTTGTCCGCCTGGCCGTACCCGGTCACGGCCTTCTTGATCTCGAGGGCCGAGTATTCGAAAAGCTCCCGCGACTGCGCCGCCACGGCGACCAAGACCGCGCCCCGGACCTGGCCCAGCGACAGGGCCGTCCGGATGTTCTGGGCGTAGAAGGCGTTCTCGATGGCGACTTCGTCGGGCGCGAACGAGATCATGACTTTCTCGAGTTCGGTTCGGATCTCGTTCAGTCGGCTGGGGAAGGGGAGCTTCGGGGACGGCTTGACGATGCCGTAGACGACGGGGATGTAGCCCGTCCCGGTTTCCTCTACGACGCCGAACCCCGTGGACTGAAGGCTCGGATCGATTCCAAGGACCCTCATTAGGTTCGGCCCTCAGGCCTCTGAGAGGCGTTCGATTTCCTTTTCGTCGATGTCGAAATTGGCGGCGACGGTCTGGACGTCGTCCTGGTCCTCCAGCTCCTCCATGAGCTTCAGGTTCTGTTCGGCCTGCTTACCCTCAACGCGGGTGTAGTCCTGGGGGATGTAGCCGACGTTGGAGTCCGCGATCTCAAATCCGGCCGCCTTCACAGCCTCGAGGACCTTCTCGTAGGCGTCGGGTGTCGTGATGATCTCCCAGTTCGCGCCGTCGTCCTTGACGTCCTCGGCGCCGGCCGTCAGGGCGATCTCCATGAGCTGCTCTTCGGTGGCCTTGGACTTCTCGATCGCGATATAACCCTGCCTCTTGAACCGGTAGGCGACGCAGCCCTGCTCGCCGATCCGGCCGCCGTTTTTGGCGAAGATGTGCCGGACCTCGGAGACGGTGCGGTTCTTATTGTCGGAAAGGGCGGTGATGTAGAGCGCGACGCCGCCCGGGCCGTAGCCTTCGTAGATGATCTCTTCAATCGTGGAGCCCTCGAGCTGGCCCGTGCCTTTCATGATGGCCCGCTTGATGTTGTCGGCCGGCATATTGACGGCCTTGGCGTCCAGGATGGCCTTCCTCAGCCGGGCGTTCGACTCGGTGTCGCCCCCGTCGCGGGCGGCCATGCTCAGTTCGCGGATGATCTTTGTGAAGACCTTGCCTCGCTTGGCGTCGGTGGCGGCCTTTTTATGTTTGATGGAAGCCCACTTGGAATGTCCGGACATGATGATCTCCTTAAAAATGTGGCGGCAAAATATTAGCAT
>CAZSMW010000273.1:0-6326 GCA_964607985.1 uncultured Eubacteriales bacterium | reverse complement strand
CATGCCCTCCTCTTAACATCACGGCCATCGAGGGCCGGCGCGTTCGACGCCGGGAACCTCTGCATCCCCTATGAAAAATATGGGTTCTCTTGCGTTTGGTATGGGTTGGGGGCTTGGACGGGATGGCCTGAACGCCGTCCTCAAGCCCCCGTAGCGGAGGGGGGACCCGTCGGCTTTTTTGACGGGGGGAACCGACGGGACTGGTTCCCCGGGGGCCGGGGGAGTGAGGGCGGCTTCAGGCCATCCCGTCCAAGAGATTGATTACATGTTCTTGTCGATGAACCCTTTTCTCAGGGTCATCCACAGGATCTTGATGTCGAGGCCGAAGGACCAGTTCTGGATATAAAAGAAGTCATATTCCAGCCGCTTCTCGATCGACGTATCCTGCCGCAGGTTGTGGACCTGCGCCTAACCGGTGATCCCCGACTTGACTTTATGGCGGAGCATGTATTTTGGGATCTTCTCCCGGAAATCCAGGACAAAGGCCGGCCTTTCGGGACGCGGTCCGATCAGGCTCATCTGGCCCATGAGGACGTTGACGAGCTGGGGAACCTCGTCGATGCTGTATTTCCGAAGGAACCTGCCGAGCCTCGTGATGCGCGGATCATCGCGTTCAGACATGACCGGTCCCGTCTCTTTTTCGGCGTCGCGGACCATGGTCCGGAACTTGTGGATGATGAAGCCGCGGCCGTCCATCCCGACGCGCTCCTGGTGGTAGAAGACCGACCCCTTCGAAGTGAGCTTGATGAGAAGAGCGAAGATCAGCAGCAAGGGGGACAACAGGATGAGGAGCAGGGCTGATACGACGGTGTCGGTCGCCCTCTTGACGAGCTGCCGGCCCCCTTTGAGGGGAACGTCGTCGATCGTGATCACAGGAAACCCGTCGAGGTCCTGGATGTTCGCTTTTAGGGTCAGGAGCTGGAACAGGTCCGGGACGAGCCGGACGCTGACCGGATACTTGGTTACGATCTGGAACGTTTCGAGGATCTTGGAATAGCGCTCGAAGTCCAGGGCCACATAGACCTCGGATATTCCATATTCTTCAACCATGGCGCCGATCTCCGCCAGCGGGCCGAGGACCTTGACGCCGCCGTTGACATCAATCATCTCCCCCGCTCTCCTGTCATCATCTACGAAGCCCAGGACCCGGAAGCCCAGGTCCTTGATGGTCTGAAGCTTCTGGGCGATCATCTTCCCCATTTCGCCCGCCCCGACGATGACGATATTGGTCAGGTTCAAGCCCCGCGAGTAGCGCCTTTTCATAAAGAAATAGATCTGGTTCCGGAAGATCAGGATCACGAAGATGACACTCACAAAATAAACGGCCAGGAAACCGTGCGAGAGCTTGAATGTCATCCGGTAGATGGGCACCTGCCCCTGGCTGTAATTGTAGAGATAGTTCAGAACGGAAAACGAAACCAGAATGGTTAAAAAGGCGTTGAGGGTGGCATAGAGGAAGTCGTCGATCCTGGCCCGGCGGAGCTTATTCTTGTAGAACCCCTGGAGGTAAAAGACCCCAAGATGGACGGCCAGGAACAGGGGGAAGACGGCGACATAGGACCTCAAGGGAGGGATCCCCCGGGCCGGGTCAACCGGAATGATATAAGCGTAGAAACGGAAGAGATAGGAATAGAAGTAGGAAGCGAGGATCGCCAGGCTGTCGCTGAGGACGAACAGCCCGATAAGCCTGAGCCGTTTTCCCGCGATCACGCCCGGCCCCCATGTTCGATCCATTTTTGTCCGAGGTAGGCGGAGATCCGATCCTTGAAATTCTTCCGGGAAAAATCCATGGCGTTCGCCCTTATGGCGGTCTTATTACATGCGAAGGTCCGGAATTTGTCAAGGGCGCCGAGCAGGCCCGCGACCGAGAGTTCCTCGAAAAGAAGCCCGGTCCTTCCGTGAACGACGGTCTCCCGGGAGCCTCCCCTGCCGTAGGCGATGACGGGCGTCCCGCACGCCTGGGCCTCGATGGCGGCGATGCCGAAATCCTCCTCGCCGGGCAGGATGAACGCTTTCGCCCCCCGGTAGAAATGCCGGAGGTCCTCGGGACCCACAGAACCCGGGAACTCGATGTTCGACCGGGCGCGCTTCTTGAGGGTCTTATATTCGGGGCCGGTGCCGACGATCTTCAGAGAAGCGCCAGTCCGGTTGAACGCCTCGACGGCCAGGTCGATCCGTTTGTAAGGGACCAGGGCCGAGACGATCAGGAAGAAATCCCCGCCCGGCAGGGAATCGTCCGGCGTATAGAAGTCCGTGTCCGCCGGGGGATGAATGACGTCAGCCTTCCGCCGATAATACCGTTCGACCCTGTTGGCGACGTTGGCCGAGTTGGCGACAAAATGGTCGACACGGGCCGAACTCGCGGCGTCCCAGGTCCGAAGGCCGTGGACGATGGGCGGGATGAGGAACCGGGATAAGGGGGAAAGCCGGGCCGGCGAAAAGTAAGAGAAATAAAGGTTCCAAGCGTAACGCATGGGAGAATGGATGTAGCAGACATGAAGGGCGTCAGGACGTGGGATGACACCTTTTGCCACGCAGTGGGAGGTGGAGACGACGAGGTCATAAGCCTGGAGATCGAACATTTCCACGGCCAGGGGAAAGAACGGAAGATAGGAGCGGTACTTTTTCCTGAGGAAAGGCATGTCCTGAAGGAAACTCGTCCGGATGACGCGCCTCTCGATATCCTCGCGCTGGCTGCCTTTGAAGTGAAAGAGGGTATAGATCGGAGCCTTGGGGAAGATCTCGGCCAGGACCTCCAGGACCTTTTCACCGCCTCTTTGACCGGTCAGCCAGTCATGGACGAGGGCGACTTTCAGATTCTCCACGGGAATGATTATATCTTAAACCGGAGTCGCGACTCAACCGGAGTTCCGGAAGACCTCCAGGTAGAGCGCTTCGGTCTCACGGACCATGCGCTCCAAGGCGAAGGCGGACGGAATATCCCGTCTCGCCCGTTCGCCCAGCTTGCCGGCCAAATCCCGGTCCCTGAGAAGCAGGATAAGGGCCGCGGCCAGACCTCCCGGGTCGCGGGGTGGGACGAGGACCCCCGTCTCGCCGCTCCGGACGACCTCCCGCACTCCGTCGATATCGGTCGCGACGATGGGCTTGCCGAGGGCCGCGGCCTCGACGAGGACATAGGGGAGACCCTCCCATAGCGAAGGCAGGACGAAGACGTCCGCGGCGGCCAGCACCTCACGGGCGTCCTTCCTTTCGCCGAGGAGCGTGGCGCTTTCCCCAATCCGGAGCCTCTTCATCGCGGAAGCCAGCTTCGACTCCAGGGGCCCGCCCCCGGCGATCACGACCTTCACGGCCGGGATCTCCTCACGGATAAGCGGAACCGCTCGGAGGAGGTACTTCAATCCCTTTTGCCTGTGGAGGCGCGAAACCGCGACGACCAGCGGTCTCCCGTCCGACCCGAGCTGGCTTTTCTTGACCGCGCGGTCGAAGCCCGGGATGATGCCGGCCGGATCGATCCCGTTCCGGATCAGCCGGGCCTTGCCGGCCGGCGCCAGCCGCAGTTTCATCCCCTTTCTCAAGTCGGCTTGGGAGACGAAAATGACGGCGTCCGTGAACCTGGAAAGCCGGCGCTCGAGGACGATGAACGCCCATTTCAGCAGCGGGTTCCGGTAATGAAGATAATGGATACCGTGGAGCGTATGGACGACCGAGGGGATCCCGGCTTTTTTCGCGGCCAGGCGGCCATAAAGGCCGGCGACCCCGCCGTGGGTATGGAAGAGGTCGATGCCAGCCCCTCTGAGCGCCGCGGCGATCCTGACGACAGCCCCGGGGCCCGACGACTTCCGGATATCGATAGAAATGTGCGGAACGCCAAGCTTCCCGAGCTCATCCACGAGGGGGCCTCCCCCTCCGGATGCGGCCAGGATCTCGAACTTGTCCTTGTCGAGGCCCTTCGCCAGCGAGAGAAGGGTGATCTGCCCTCCGCCCAGGAAGGGCTGGTCGATCATTTCCAGGACCTTGATCCTACTCATGTTCGCTCCGTGCCGGGGCCACGAGAAGGTCCATAAATTCCCGGCGCAAGTCCCCCGGTTCTTTCCGGAAAGCCCCGCACATGGAAAGCGCCGAAAAATTCAGCTTCAGGTAGAGCCTGAGGAGGGCCTGGGAGGCCCGGGAATTGTGCTTGCGGTAAAAGAGGAGCTGACTCTTTCGATATTCCAGGCGACTCCTTAAGCGTCGGCCGGCGGTCGTCGCCCCCCCCCAATGAAATGAAACGGCCCTGGGCAGGAAGATGACCTTCCATCCTTTCTCGACGGCCCTCCGGCAAAGGTCGATGTCCTCGAAATAGAGGAAGAATCTTTCATCGAATGGGCCCGCGTCCAGCAGGGTTCTTTTTCGGGCCAGGAGGAAGGCGCCGCTCACCCAGCCGACCTCACGGCGTCCGCCGCCCTTCCTGAGGGAGCGCCGGATCGCCCGGTTAAGAAAGGTTTTTTTGAACGCCTCGGTGAAAAAGCCCACCCGGCCCCCGAAAGAGACCTGGAAGGAATCCCCGGGGTTGATGAGGGCGGGCCCGACGATCCCGGTCAAAGGGTTAGCCTCCATCTCCTTCAAAAGGAGATCGAGCGCCCCGGGATGGAGGACGACGTCCGTGTTCAGGAAGAGGATGAACGTGCCCCGACCCTCCCGGACGGCCTTGTTGTTGGCCCGGCCGAATCCCTCGTTCCTGGAATTCCGGATGAGTCGTATCCGGGGAAACCGCTCCGCGATGAGCTCCGGGCTGCCGTCCGTCGAGGCGTTGTCGACGACGATCACTTCGTGGTCGATGGCCCGGACGTTCGTTTCGATCGAGGACAGGCACTCCGGGAGGTGGGCGCCGTCGTTATAATTCACCAGGAGAATCGAAAGGAGCGGGGATTTCACGGCCTCAGCGCTCAAGGCAATCCTCCAAGACCCGTTCGATCTTCCGAACCTGGCCTTTCAGCGAATAATTTTCTTCGACGAACCTCCGGCCGCCCTCGGCGACAGCGCGGGCAAATTCCGGGTCGTCCAGGACGCGGGCCACCCCTTCCGCGATCAGGGCGGGGTCGGCGGATTCGACGAGGATGCCCGTCCGGCCGTCGATGACGATCTCCGGCAAACCGCCGGCCGCGACGGCCACGACAGGCGTTCCGGCGGCCATGGCCTCGAGGCCCACACGGCCCAATGAGTCCACGGTCGAGGCCAGGATGAGGACCTTCAGCAGGGCCAGTATCTCCGGAAGGTCTTCGCGGAACCCCGGGAAAATGACGTCCTTTTCCAGCCGGAGACGCCGCACCGTCTCCCGGACTTCCCCGGCATAGCGTCGGTCCTTGACTCCGCCGACAACGAGAAGGCGGACGTCCGGCCGGAGTCGTTTGAGGAGATCCAAAGCCAGGACTGCTTCTTTTTGCCCCTTTCCAGGATAGATCTTGCCGATGATACCGAGGACCGGACCGCCTTCTCCAAGCCCCAGGGAGATTCCAAGAGCCGCGAGGTCCGGCGCCGATCTTCGCCGGGTGTCGATCCCATTGCCGATGACGACGGCCTTGCCCGACCCTTCGAAGGCACGGGCCGAAGCCCTGGAGTTGGCGACGATCCTGCCGGCGAGTTCGTCCATGCGGCGGATGAGGGCCTTTCGTCCGAGAATGTGCGACAGGAGCGGATTCTCGCCGTCCAGGATCTCGTGGACGAACCAGACGTGCGGAACGCTCGCCCGGCGGGCGGCAAAAGCCCCGGTCCATATAGCCGAAGTGTTCGTCACGACCAGATCGACGGCTTCGTTCCGGATGAGCCAGGCCATGCGGATGACACCCGGGACATTCCACACTCTGGTCAAGGGCTGTTTCCAGATCCTTGACCTCTCCGTCAGCGACCACTTCATGGGCAGGACGCGGGTCATGATCCCGGCCTCCTCCGCCTCCCGCTGGAGGGGCCCCGGCCGGGGGAGCGCGAGGAATGGCCTGAATTTCCCCCGGTCCAAGCCGCAAAGGACGTCCAGGAGCATCCGCTCGGCGCCGTTCAACTCGGCGGAGTGCGAAACAAAGAGAACGGTTTTCATCGGGTCCCGGCGACCTTCTCATAAAACGCCAGCGTCTCGCGGGCGGTCGATTCCCATCTGAAGAGGACGGCCCGCTCTTTCCCTTTTCCTGCAAGCTCCCACCTCTTCCCGGCGTCTCGGAGGAGTCTCAGCAGGACGCCGGCGATCTCATCAGGATCGATGGGATCGAAGTAGGCGGCCGCTTCTCCCCCAACCTCGGGAAGCGCTCCGGCCCGGGAGACGGCGGCGGGCAGGCCGCAGGCCATGGCCTCGAGGAGGGGAAGACCGAAGCCTTCGCAGAGGGAGGGAAAAACGA